>NZ_JANZKV010000039.1:0-121147 GCF_025060895.1 Stieleria sedimenti
TCTTCAGATGAGGGCCCGTAGGCTCGCGCCAAACGGCTGATATTCGTTTGACATCAGCCGGTTCGCGCCAGCGTCCGGGCCCCCTCATTCATGTTAACTTAGCGGTATTGGGCTTTAGCCGCCCACTGTCGCTGCGTCGCAGCGACAGAGAATCGCCTCAAGGCCAAATACCAACGATTGTTGAATCCCTTGTGACTAGAACCCGTCCCAGAAAAGGTCTCTCATGCGATCGCTTGTTGTTATTGTTTTCTGTTTCTGCCTCGCCACCCAGGTGCCGGCACAGAACGTCGTCGACCGTACCACGTTGACCGGCAAGGTGATGTGTGGCTATCAGGGCTGGTTCAACTGCGAGGGCGACGGTGCCAACCTCGGCTGGACGCACTGGGCGAAGCGACGCGACCAGCCATTCAAGCCGGGCAACGTGACGGTGGACCTGTGGCCGGACCTGACCGAGTACGCAGCCGAGGAGCGTTTCGCCACCGGTTTCAAACATGCCGACGGTCGCGTGGCGGAGGTCTTCAGCAGTGCCAACCGCGACACGGTGATGCGTCACTTTCAATGGATGCAAGAGTACGGTATCGATGGCGCGTTTGTGCAACGATTTGCCAACGGACTGTCCAACCCCACTTCACTGCGGCACAAAAACAGTGTGCTCTCGCACAGTCGAGAAGGGGCCAACCGCGCCGGCCGTGCCTTTGCGGTGATGTATGACTTGTCGGGTCTCCGCGCGGGCGAAGTCTCCCGCGTCCGCGCTGACTGGACGAGGTTGCGATCGGAAATGAAAATCGCCGACGACCCCGCCTACCTGCACCATGATCATCATCCGGTCGTCGCGGTTTGGGGAATCGGTTTCAGCGACGATCGCGACTATTCGTTGGCCGAATGCCTGGATCTGGTGAAATGGCTCAAGTCCGACGGTTGCACCGTCATGCTCGGGGTACCGTCGTTCTGGCGCGAAGGCAAACGGGATGCGGTCAGCGATGCCCTGTTGCACACGATTCTGGAATCGGCGGACATCGTCAGCCCCTGGAGCATCGGACGGTATCGAACGCCGTCGGAAGCGAGACGTCATGCCGCAACGGTTTGGAGCGGCGACCGCCAATGGTGCGATGCACGACAGATTGATTTCCTGCCGGTCGTGTTTCCGGGTTTCAGTTGGCACAACCTGACCGGTGAAAAACTCGATGCGATACCGCGATTGAAGGGGCAGTTTTTGTGGTCCCAACTGACCGCAGCCAAACGCGCCGGTTGCGAAATGATTTACGTTGCGATGTTCGACGAAGTCGATGAGGGCACTGCGATCTTCAAATGCACCAACGATCCGCCCGTGGGGAACGGTGCCCGGTTTCTGACCTATGAAGGACTGCCGAGCGACCATTATCTAAAATTGGTCGGCCGAGGCGGCAAGCTGCTGCGAGACGAAATACCGGTCACCGAAACGTTCGAAAGCTTGCCGAATCCATGAACCCTGATCCACTCGAACGACAAAGGAAAGCTCTGAGAGCTTGTCTGTTCGGCGCGGAGGTATGAAAGACCGATGCGAGTCAGCTTGATCAGCATCGGTGTGTTCACCGAAGCAAACTGACGTGTTTGCGAACTGAACTCGGTCGATGCAACCTGCGCGAGTTCAGAGAAGAGAGTCAATGACGACAAGGGCTCCTTGCAAACCCTTGTGATTCCAAAGCCCGCACCAACACCGGCGGTCGCGAACTGCAGCAAGACGCGTGTCGGTTCGCCGCATACCAAGTTGGCTGGTACGGAACGTGAGGTATTCACCGCGCGAGATAAAAAACTCGAGGCTGCACGCGAGAGGCGCCGATTGCGTCGCCAGAAACAAGCAGCTTGATTGCGATCGATTCAACGACTCGATACCATGAGATTGCTTGGTCGGAGGATAGAGCTCTGGTGAGGACCAACTCGAGCGCCGCGTCAAGTGAAACGTCGAAAAACGAAGGGGACACCGCCGTTGCTTATTCGCAAAGGAGATGAAGGTGATCGAAGTACAGGGCCTGCGGAAGCAGTACGGCGATTTCGTCGCAGTCGACGGCGTAAGCTTTTCGGCTCAACCGGGCCAGATCTTTGGGTTGCTCGGTCCCAATGGCGCGGGTAAGTCGACCGTCATTGGCTGCATATCAGGGTTGCTGTCTCCAACTGCAGGCAACGTGCGCCTCGTTGGGCGCGACTTGACGACCGATGGCCCCGAAGCGAAACGTCATCTCGGCATCGTCCCACAGGACTTGGCTATCTACGAAGAGTTGTCGGCGACTGAGAACTTGACTTATTGGGGTGGCGCCTACGGAATGCGAGGCAGTGAGCTAAGCGACCGAGTTGCCGAGGTTCTGGCCTACATTGGACTGCTTGATCGCGCGAAGGAGCCGACCAAGCGATACAGCGGTGGTATGAAACGCCGTCTAAATTTTGGTTGCGGAATTGTCCACCGGCCGAAGGTTCTGCTACTTGATGAACCAACCGTTGCAATCGACCCTCAATCCCGAGGGCGCTTATTGGATATGGTCCAAGAGCAAGCGGATGGTGGCGCAGCCGTCCTGTATACCAGCCACTACATGGAAGAGGCAGAACGACTCTGCAACCAACTCGTGATTATGGATCACGGCATCGTCATCGCAGAGGGAACGGTGGATGAACTTCGTGCCACACTTGGCGAACGGGATATTTTGCAGTTTTCAGGAACGTTTGCTCCCGAACGCGTTCGTCAGATTTTTGGAGAACGACTCACCGGAACCGAAATTCTCACGTTAGAAGAAGACATCTTGCAGGTCGCCATGGAGGGAGCCTCTCACAAACTTCCGGACGTGTTTCATGTTCTTAATGAAATCGATGCGGACGTGAGCGAGACCGTTCTACGACGGCCCAACCTAGAAAGCTTGTTCATCAAGTTGACTGGCAAAGACCTACGAAAGTAACCATGCATACGTTATGGAACGAGGTCGAGAAAGAGATTCGAAGGAGACTTGGGGATCGCTGGGTCTTCCTGTACTGGGTAGGGATCCCGTTGGTGATCGGAACAATTGTGACGGTGGGAACGGGAGGCTCAGCGGGGCCAAAACCAGTGGTTGAACTGGTAGTGGTGGATCGTGACGAATCCTTTGTCAGCTCGATGCTGCTGTCCTCCTTTGAGCAGGGGGAACTCAAGGAGAGAATTCGGGTCGATTCCGTTTCTGCAGACGTTGGCGAAGAGCTTATTAGTCGAGGCGAAGTTAGCGCGCTACTGATTATTCCCTCAGGATTTGGCGACGCAGTACTCCGCGATCAGCCAACAAGTCTCACGCTGAAAACGAATCCCGCACAAGCAATCCTACCGCGTATCGTGGAGGAGGTGCTGAACGTCGAGGTAGACGCAGTCTTTTATGCGCACCGCATTTTTGGCGAAGAGGTTCGTGGGGTCGTGGATTTGATTGACGCTTTTGAAAACGATGGTGCCCGTCCAGATGAAGAGGCGATCGCGGCCATCAGCGTTCAAATCAGCCGAGTCGTCGAGCAGGTCGTTCCCTTTCTTCTACCGCCCGCCATTGAGGTCGAGATGATCGAGGATCCAAGCCAGTCAGAGCAACATGCGAGCTTTGCGTTCCTGTTCTTTCCAGGCGTATTGATGATGTCGACTTTGTTGATCGCTCAGGGTCTGAGCGGTGACGTATGGAACGAACGAGAGTCGGGGACACTCAGCCGCATGGTCTCGATGCCTCAGGGGCTAACATGCTTTCTAACCGGCAAGCTCATCGTGGCAGCACTGATTTTTCTAGTGATCAGCAGTCTCTTGCTACCGGCTGGTTTTTACTATCACGCGGTGAGCTTCACGAAGCTGCCCCTGGCAAGCTTCTGGCTCACGCTGGCGGGATGTTCTCTCTACCTGCTGATGCTGGCCATCCAGTTGTCCTGCCCGACGCGCAAGTCTGCGGGACTATTTACCACGCTCGTTCTGTTTCCACTCATGATGATAGGCGGCAGCTTCTTTCCGTTCGAAACAATGCCTGACTGGATGGCGGCGATCGGTAAGTGGAGTCCCAATGGTGTGATGCTCGAACATCTCAAGCGCTATCTCCTCGATCAGCATTCACTGATTGAGATGCTCGGAGTCGCAGTCGCTGTCGTGACTGGTTCATGTGTGTTGCTCGTCGTGGCCACTGCTGTAATTCGGCACTCGTTTGCGAAAGGATAGTCAAGCAACCATGTGGCGTCACGTTTGGTTCATAGCGGCGAAAGACACTCGATTTCTATTCCGCGAGAAGTCGACGATCGTTTGGGTGTTCTTGATGCCACTACTGTTCTTCTACTTCATTGGAACGCTTACGTCCGGGTTCATAGGAGGCGCACCGACTGGGCAACAAACGCTGCACTATCAGCACGGGGCGGAGTCGGGGTTCCTCGCTGAGCATTTGGAACAGCGACTCGCCGAGAATGACTTTGCAGTCGTACGAACCGGCGATGCTAAGTCCGATTCGGCGAACGATATCGCGCGACTGACGCTCACAGACGATTTTGATGCGAAGCTGCGTGGTGGAGAAAGAGTTGTATTGAAATACGACGCCGCCGGAGAAGGTATGGCTCGAGACCTGGAGCTCTTGCGTGTGCAGCGCGCCGCCTACACCGTTCTTGCTGACATGCTCGCCGCGAAGCAGCAAAGCGGAGAAGCAAATCGCGAATCCGTGCAGGCGATCAAGACGATGACTCCATCGCTGACGCTGAATGTCGAGGCGGCCGGTCAGCGGCAGACGGTCCCCGGCGGATTCGAACATGCGATTCCAGGCGAGTTAGTAATGTTCACGATGTTAGTGATGGTGATCAGCGGATCCACGCTCGTGCTTACCGAACGCAAGCAGGGGTTGTTACGGCGTCTGGCTGCGACTCCCATCACCCGCGGGCAGATCGTCCTAGGCAAATGGCTAGGGAAGATGATCCTCGGCATGGTGCAAATCGGTGTTGGCATGGTGATCGCCACCGTCCTGTTTGGCATGAATTGGGGTCCTCAGTTTGTTGGTGTACTCCTTGTCTTGGCTACTTGGGCGGCATTTTGCGCATCGCTCGGTTTGCTGCTCGGCACCCTGGCTCAGACCGATGCCCAAGTCATGGGCCTGGGCATCCTCGTAAGCATGGTACTTGCGGCACTCGGCGGTTGCTGGTGGCCGATTGAGATAACACCGGAGTGGGCGCAAGACTTACAGAAGGCACTGCCTTCCGGCTGGACGATGGACGCCATGCACCGCTTGATCAGTTTTCGCCACAGTACTGTTACGGTCGTACCCCACATTCTTGCCTTGGCGATTGGTGCCGGACTCGTAGGCTGGATCGTTAAACTTCGATTTCGCTACGAGTGATCTTCGGAGGTGATGTTCCGGAGGCATAAAAGACGGTGTAACGCCTCGTAGTGAGTTCCACCGACATTTGCGTAGGGGCGAAGCAATCGCGATACGATCCCAAGAACCGTTCCGACGACAACGGTGGCGATTGGGATGAGCAGCACCTTTCGTGACAGGTAGCTTGGCTTCGCGAGAGTATCCGCCGCTTCGCTCGCGCCACCGCTGGCTGTCACGCGGGTTAGACGCAGTTTCGCCACGTTCTGGTCCGAGATTTCTAGATCTGTGCGTCGAACGAATTTCGCTACGACGCTGAGGGCGATGCATCCGTGTGCACGAAAGGCCGTCTAGCACGGGGGACTTCGAAGGCTGCTATCAAACCCATGTGGTCCCGCCAGTTAAGAGCGTCTGATCGCCGTGGCATCTATCTCTGCGTCCACCTCGTGCACCTCGTGCGGCAGCGAATTTTCCCCAACAGCCAAGATTCTCTTCCTCGGTTGGGTTTCGTGCGACCCGCTAGCGTAGTCCTTACGATTCTCGTGAGATCAGCGAAGCAACGAGCAAGTCTGCGACTTCGGACGCTCTCCAGTCGGTGTCGAATTCGGACTGCGCCGTATCAATCAGTTTGATCCGGGATTGCCGCTTGCCGAACTCTGCGTTGGAAGCACTGAAGCCTAGCTTCTTCGAGCTCTCAGGAATCTCAATAGTCGACAGCCCGTCCCGTACCGACACCCCGCACCGTATCTGACCCCACACCGGCGACAACCGGCAGATTACCGAGCATGCCATCCTGAGTCGCTTCGATGACGAAGAACCCAAGCGTTTCGCTTGCACGCGTCCCGTCTGAATCTTCGCCAACGTGCCGTCCGACATTCAATGCACCGGAATTGGCGGGGCTGGTGCGACTGCTGCCACTGGACCAGAACACGGACCAGTCCTCGTTGTAGCTGTAGTCGCGATAGTTGTTGTCGTCTTCACCGTTGCCGAAGGTTTTTAGCGTCGTCCAATTGGACCCATCGGACTGACACGCACGTACGCATTGTCGTTATTCTCGAAAGACCGCAGTTTGCTGGCAAATGAGAGGTTGAGATTGCTGACACCTGTCGTATCGAGTTGGCGAGTCAGCACACCGCGACGCTGGACGATTGCATGCAGGTTACCGTCATTGGGATTATTGGAACTGGTGAACGCACTGTTGCTGGTCAAGTTCCAGTCACTCGCCCAGGGCCCGGTTCCGCCATCGGGAACGCCACTGTCAAAGTCGTCCACGGCCGAGAAATCAACGTCGGCAATGTTGACCTTGACCCTTGACGAATAGAGACCCTCGCGGCGAAGCAAGGCTCCGATCTCACCAGGCTGAGTACAAGCCTCGGCCTCGATCGCGATTCGGCGTTTGTACTCCTCAGTAAAGCGGCGACGGGCCGCCTTCTCGACTACTTCAGGTTTTTTTGAAATCTTTTTGTCGGCATTCTCGGTCACGACTGTATTCGATGATTGACTGAACGAACTAAAAGCTCAATGGAAGGAGATGCCCGAAAACGGGCGTCAGAGCCAATTGCAGCATGCGCATTCCAAGCGGTTGCTCTTCCACGCCTGGGAGAGTCGGAAGGGTGTCGTCTAAGCCTTACTTGATCTCCACCTCACTACGTACAACTTCCGTCGGTTGGACCAACCGGCGCCTCTCAACGACTTCGGCGCGGCGGTGTTGGACACCGCCGCGCCGTGTGGATCTTTGCCGCCGAACGGGATTGCACCAGGAAATCACTTGCCCTTGTGCTCATTGAGCGTCTCGGCCAACTGCTCCGACACGTTTGGACGCTGCGATCGGATGTCGTGGTTTTCGCTGGGGTCGGTGGTGTGATCGTACAACATGCTGCCGACGAATTTATTCTTGTCGGTGTATTCACTGTAGCGCAGTTGATCCGTGCGAATCGTGTCTCCGGTCCCGAAGCGTCCGATGGCGAACGGTTTGCCGGATCGGCTGGGGTCTTTCATCAAGGGGGCAAAGCTGGTGCCTTGCACGTGATCGGGCGTGGGCAGACCGGTCAGATCGCAAAGCGACGGATAAATGTCGATGAATTCCGTCAGTGCGGCGGTCCGGGTGCCGGGCGGCACATCCGCATGCGATGGTGCCGCGACAATCAACGGCGCGTGCATCGAGGTTTCGAAACAGGAGTGTTTGTTCCACATGCCGTGTTCGCCCAGTTGCCAGCCGTGATCGCCCCAGAGCACGACGATGGTGTTGTCGGCCAGTTGAAGTCGATCGAGACTGCGGAGCAGTTTGCCGACATTGGCGTCGGCGAAACTGACGCAGGCATAATAGCCGTGGATCAGCTTTCGGGCCGTCTCGCGATCGACGGGTTTCGACGGATGGATTCCCGCGTAAGCGCGCAGCTCACCGGAGTTGTGGACCGCCCGGGGTGGCAAATCGGTCGGCAGCTCGTAGTTGTCGGGAACGTCGATGTTGTCGAAGTCGTACAGGTCGAAGTACTTCTGTGGTGCATTGAACGGTAGGTGTGGCTTGAGCAGTCCGACGGCCAGAAAGAACGGCTGGTCGGGCGACCGCGCGAATCCTTCCAGGTATTTGATGGCCTGATTGATACAGTCGCCATCGGGATGATCGGCATCGTTGGAATCGGACGCTTCGAATGCCGGGCCGCGATGTTTATTTTTGTTCGGCCAGCTGCGTTTGTTCTCCGCGATCGCTTCCCGCATCGCTTCCACGTTTTGGTAGCCTGATTGCTTCGATCGCCACGCGGGCTCGCTCCAGCCGTCGGCGTGATCGTTGATCTGGTGCAAGATCTTGCCCAGGCTGATCGTGGAGTAGCCGTTGTTCTTGAAATGGGTGTGCAGCGGCAGCGCGTCCGGTGCGTCTTTTTCGGCCCAAGCCAAGTGTGTCACGAATCGTTGCGGCGCCGGGCGAATACTGGTGAATAACGATGCGCGCGAAGCACCGCAGGTCGGCACCATGCAATACGCGCGCTCGAACAACACGCCCCGGCTCGCCAAGGCGTCGATGTGGGGCGTGTGCATGGACGTCTGACCGTAACAGGCCAGTTGCGGACGCAGGTCATCGATCGCGATGAACAACACATTGGGCCGTTCCGCTGCTGTGAGCGAAACGGCGGTGAACATCAAGGCGAAAACAATCCCGAAATGCTTGATCATCGAGGAGTTCCTGTTCGAACGAAATGCGTACAACGACGAATGGCACGGGCATACGTGTTGGTGTCTGGGCTTGAGCCGATCTCCCGGCATAACGGGTCGCCAAAGGGCGGCCTCCCGCGGCACGTCTACAGCTTGCACACCAACGATCTCGGCATCGTTTTCTGTTTGTGCCCGTGCCCTTCAATGCAGTGACGCCATCAATGTTTCGGTGGTGGTACGATGCGTAACACTTTACCATGAATCCGACGAGCAAATGATTCAGCGTGGGCAAGAGACAGAAAAGCTCATGTGGTCAAACCGACTAAAATGTAGCTTGTCGTGTCTCGCCGTGTCCTGATCAGGAGTGTTTTCGCAAACCATGTCTAAGCGTGGATTGGTCCAGCTTGAAGCCGAAGCCGAATCGTCGGACGTCCCATTGCCAACAGAAGTTGCCGAAGCCTACCGGTGTGGACAAGAAATCCAATTGCGGCAATTCGATGACGATCGATGCACAGGAGCTCGCGAAATTGATTAAAACTGGAGTCTGGGTGCTGCTGCCAAAACCCGACACGGGTTCCGAGACACGCCAATCGGAAACCAGTCGAAAAACACGTTGATCGGCCGTTGGTGTCTAGGTTTTGGGGCCGCCCAGCTTAAGGCAACCGCTTTTTCGGGTACGATGGACCTTCCGGGCCGTCGTTGGTAGGACTCTCCTCGACGACCTAAAACGGACGTCGTCCAACGATCCGAAGTAGATTTCCGCAAGATGCTCACTCGATTCATTCCCCTGACGGCGGCTGTCGGCATCTTGCTGGGCTTGGTGTTTTACAGCAAGTGGAATCCCGAGCCGCCGCGGGTGTCCGGCTTTATCGAGGCCGACGAGATTCGTCTCGGTTCACGCGTGGGCGGCCGCGTGTCCCTGGTGCATGTCCGAGAAGGTCAAAATGTCGCCGCCGGCGAGGTGTTGGTCGAGTTTGAACCCTACGATTTGTTGGAACGAGAGAAAGAACTTGAGCTGTCGCTCGCAGCCCGCGAGTCGCAGTACCAACAATACTTGTCGGGATTCCGCGAAGAAGAAATTGCCCAAGCCAAAGCCAAACTCGATCAGTTACAAGCCCAGCTCGATCGGCTGGTCGCTGGGCCGCGGAAGCAGGAGATCGAAGCCGCTCGGGGGCGACTTGCACTGGCCGAATCCGAAAAACGACTCGCGACTCAGGATTTCGAACGACTCTCAAAACTTGCCGGATCCAACGCGACCTCCCAGCAGGAGCTGGACGCCGCCCGCGAGGCGTTGGAAGCCGCGTCGGCAAACTCGCTCGTCCGCGAACAAGAACTCGAGCTGTTGCTGGCGGGAACGCGCGAGGAAGAATTGCGGGCGGCGGCGGCGAGTGTCGAGGAAGCGCGCCAAGCCTGGACACTCAAGCAGCGCGGGTACCGCAGTGAGGAAATCGAGCAGGCCAAGGCGTCACGCGATGCCGCCCAAGCCGCGTTGGCAGCCATCGGGCGGCAGAAAGAGGAGCTCCGCGTCAGAAGCCCGATCGACGGCACGATCGAGGCGCTCGATCTGCAGCCCGGCGACATGGTCGCTCCCGGTGCCCCGGTGCTTTCGATGCTGGACCATCACGAACTTTGGGTGCGAACCTATCTTCCGCAGAATCGCATCGCCGTGCAGGTCGGCCGCCGCCTGCGGTTGAGCGTTGACAGTTATCCCGACCAGACGTTTCAGGGCGTGGTCACGTTCATTGCTCGGCAAGCCGAATTCACGCCCAGTAATGTGCAAACCCCCGAAGAACGCTCGAAACAGGTCTTTCGCATGAAGGTGGGGATTGACGATCAGCGCGACTTGCTGCGGCCGGGAATGATCGTCGATGTCTGGTTGGACGAAATCGGTGCGAAACGATGACGGCACCGATCATTGATGTCCGAGCGTTGTCACGTTCGTTCGGGCCGCTGGTGGCGGTCCGCGATGTCAGTTTCCAGGTCCATCAAGGTTCGATCTTCGGATTGCTCGGTCCCAACGGCAGCGGCAAATCGACGATCATTCGGATGCTGTTGGGCATCTTGCCGCCGACCGCTGGCGAGGCGAGTGTGTTGGGGATGGATGTGCGAACCGACGCCGAACAGATCAAGCCGCGGGTCGGCTACATGTCGCAACAGTTCAGTCTGTACGGCGATTTGTCGGTGCAGGAGAACATCGACTTCTACGGTCGGATCTACGGACTCGATCGCCAGCGTTTGACCGAACGTCGCCAAGCCGTGCTCGGCCTGACGGGGTTGTCCGACCGATTACCGCAGTTGGCCGCGACGCTCTCGGGCGGCTGGAAACAGCGTTTGGCGCTGGCGTGCTCGCTGATCCACGAACCCGACGTGTTGTTCCTGGACGAACCGACCGCAGGCATCGATCCCGTCGCCAGGCGTCACCTATGGGACTTGCTATTCGAGCTGTCCGGCCGAGGCGTCACGCTGTTTGTCACGACGCACTACATGGATGAAGCCGAACGCTGCAGCGAAGTGGGTTACATCTATCAATCGGAGCTGTTGGTGCTCGGCAAACCCGAACAACTCAAACAGCTTCCGGAAGTGAATCCGGTTGATTCGCGTCGCTACGAGATTCGGGTGCCCGCTCCTGCCCAGCACCTCGCGGCGTTGCGTCAATTGCCGGAGGTCCGCGACGCGACCTTGTTCGGCGAAACGATCCACCTGCTGTTAGATCAATCACGCCTCCCCGAAGACGTCTTGCGGCAATTAGGCATGGACACATCGGCGGAGACTCGCGAGGTCCCGCCCAGTCTGGAAGACGTCTTTGTGACGCTGACCCGCAATGCGGAAAAGCTTGGCCGGATCGAGTCAGGCGGCGAACGTTCGGATCAAGACAATGCGGCACCCATCGAGTCGGCACCGCCCGTGGAAGCACATTCCGATCAAGCTCCTCGTCACCGACCCCGGTCGGCCCAGCGCGGGACGTTGGCCGGTTTGTGGGCGGTGTTGATCAAGGAGTTCGTCCACATTCGCCGGCAGCCGACCACACTTTTTTTCATGTTGGTTGTCCCGGTGATGCAGACCATCATCTTCGGATATGCGATCGACACGCAGATCGAAAACATTCCCACGGTGGTCTTCAACATGGACGGCCGTCAGCAGTCGCGCGAGTTGATCGATGCGTTGGTCAACACCCGTCGCTTTCGTTTGATCGGACACGTGCAGAACGAAGGTGCGTTCCAGCGGGCGATGTCGTCGGGGCGGGCGAAAGTGGGCGTCCGAATCCCGCCGGGCTATGTGGATCAGCTGCTGCGGGGCGAACAGGCGAGTCTACAAGTTCTGATCGACGGCAGTGATTCACAGGTCGCGACGACCGCCCAAAGTACGGCGCAGCTGTTGGGGTTGAATCTGTCGATTCAGATGGCCAAAGCCAAAGGCGACGCCTTGCAAATCGCTCCGGCTCGGGACGCATCGGGGCATGGAGTGCTGCCGATCGATGTGCGGACACGCATGTTGTACAACCCCGATCTGGACAGTTCGCACTTCTTCGTCCCCGGTTTGGTGGGCATCATCCTGCAGTTGGTGACGCTGTTTCTGACGTCGTTCGCCGTGGTACGCGAGCGGGAGCTGGGGACGTTGGAGCAGTTGTTTGTGACGCCGGTCGGTCGAACGGGGCTATTGCTGGGCAAGCTACTGCCCTACGCCCTGGTCGGTTTTGTGGCGCTGCTGACGGTGTTGGCCGTGATGATCTATGTCTTCGGTGTCGACATTCGCGGCAGTGTCTCCTTGCTGTTGGCGTTGTCGATGTTATTCATGGTCTGTTCGCTGGGGCTGGGCTTGCTGGTGTCCACGCTTGCCAAGACACAATTGGAAGCGGTCCAGTTTGCGTTTGTGATCATGCTGCCTTCGGTGTTGCTTTCGGGCTTCGTTTTTCCACGCAGCGAAATGCCGTTGCCGATCTACCTGATTACGTTTGGAATTCCGGCGACTTACTTTATCGAGATTCTTCGGGGCGTCGTGTTACGCGGTGCCGATCTCGTCGATCTGGTCCCCTGGGTCGTCGGATTGACGATTTGCGGCGCGGTCGTTCTGATCCTCAGCGTGTTGCGATTCCAAAAACGTCTGGGCGCCTGACACCATTGATTGCTGATTCCGACCATGGCGCACCGTCCCACCTCCGTTCCGAAGCGATCCAAAAGGCGGTTTCGACGTCAGACGCGACCCGGGACGCCGCCCGGGGCGGTGGTGTCGCATCCCGATGCACCCCCACCGATCATTCGGCTGGTTACCTATGAACCAACGGATGTGACAGATCATCAGATCGATGATCTGAAACGCATTCCCCGGCTGGTCAACGATTCCGTCGTGACTTGGGTTGACGTCGATGGTCTGGGAGACGCGGACGTGGTGATGCGCGTTGGTGACCTGTTCGGATTGCATCACCTTGCGCTGGAAGATGTGGTCAACGTTCACCAGCGGCCAAAGGTTGAACTGTACGGCGACCATCTGTTCATGATCGCCCGCGCGCTTCCGCATGACGATTCACGCGGGTCCGCGCAAATTGCGATGTTTCTCGGACCCCATTTTGTCGTTTCGTTTCGGGAACGCGAGGCCGTTTGTCTCGACGCGGTCCGTCAGCGGATCCTCTCGGACAAAGGAAGGATCCGAACACACGGTGCCGACTACCTGCTCTACGCGCTGCTCGATTCGGTGATCGACGACTATTTTCCCGCCCTGGAAAAGCACGGCGAAAAC
This sequence comes from Stieleria sedimenti, assembly GCF_025060895.1. Classification (GTDB taxonomy): domain Bacteria; phylum Planctomycetota; class Planctomycetia; order Pirellulales; family Pirellulaceae; genus Stieleria; species Stieleria sedimenti. The sequence continues at coordinate 13,194 of NZ_JANZKV010000039.1, forward strand.
CTTGACGCGTTGGACAGTCAGATCTCGGCGGGCGCCGATCGAAACCTGATCAGCGAGGTACACCAATTGCGCAGCGAGTTGCTCTCACTGCGGCGAGCAATCTGGCCGCTGCGTGACGCGATCAACGCACTGATTCGTGATTCCGGGGATCTGATTACCGATGAAACCGACCTGTATTTGCGTGATTGCTACGACCACATCATCCAGATCATGGATGTGATCGAGACCGATCGCGAGCTCTGTTCCGATTTGCGGGATTTCTATTTGACGGTGGTCGGCAATCGGATGAATCAGGTGATGAAGTTTTTGACGATCATTGCCACGTTGTTCATGCCGCTGAGTTTCATCGCCGGCCTGTACGGGATGAACTTCAATCCGTCGGCATCGACTTGGAACATGCCCGAACTGAATTGGACGTTCGGTTATTTCTTTGCCCTGGCCTTGATGGCTGGGACCGCAACCACCTTGACCGCGGTCTTTTGGCGAAAGGGTTGGTTGAGGTGAGCGGTTTTGACCTTGCGCCGGACCGTCACCGGCACTCGCTGTTCGTGTCTAGTTTCGCTTTCGCCCAATGCCATCCACGTGTGCACGGAAAGAGTTACCGGAGCGGTCCGGTTTCAGCACGAAAACACGTCGAAATGAACTGAGCGGTGTCGGGCCAAAACTGCTCCCCGTTCCGCGATCGGAGGGACCTAGTCCCGGACGCGAAAACTGTTTTGTATGTCCGACCGATAATTGGCGGACTTGGTATGCCAGTTGCTGCTTGTGCCTTGTCCCGAACCTTCACATCGCTCCATAGGATTTCCGGTGGCATCCAAGACCGAAGCCAAGCAGGCGACACCGACCTGGAAGTCGCTGGAAACGCTGATCGCGGCGTTTGCGGTCGCGATGATCACGCTGCATTTGGTCCTGCGTTTTGGCACCGGCAGCTCACCAACCCTCGTCGCACTCCCGCTGTTGGGTGTGCTGGTGTTTGGCGGCATCCCGCTGGTTTGGGATTTGTTGTGGAAGATGTTTCGGCGGGAGTTCGGATCGGACCTGTTGGCGGGGATCTCGATCGTGACCTCGGTGCTGCTGGAAGAGTACCTGGCGGGATCGCTTGTCGTGTTGATGCTCTCCGGCGGAGAAGCGTTGGAAGCTTATGCGGTGCGGAGCGCCTCGTCGGTGTTGCGCGCCCTCAGTCAACGGATGCCTTCGGTGGCGCACCGAAAACGGGGCACGGTCGTCGAAGACATCGCGTTGGACGAGTTGGCGATCGATGACATCGTCGCCGTCTTTCCGCACGAAATCTGCCCGATCGATGGGACGGTGATCGAAGGGCACGGGGTGATGGACGAGTCGTACCTGACCGGCGAACCCTACATGATGTCCAAAACGCCGGGTTCGGCGGTGCTGTCTGGTGCGATCAACGGCGAATCGGCGCTGATCATCCGGGCCGAAAAGTTGGCGGTCGATTCGCGCTACGCCAAGATCATGGAAGTGATGGAGGCGTCCGAAACGCAAAAACCCAAAATGCGTCGATTGGCCGACAAGTTGGGGGCCTGGTACACCCCGTTGGCCGTTGCCATCGGATTGGCGGCCTGGATCGGAACCGGCAACCCGGTGCGGTTCTTGGCGGTGATGGTGGTCGCCACACCCTGCCCGCTGTTGATCGGAATTCCGGTCGCGATCATCGGCTCGATCTCGCTGGCCGCGCGGCGCGCGATCATCGTGCGCGACCCATCGTCACTGGAGATGGCCGACACCTGCCGGACGCTGATCTTTGACAAGACCGGGACGCTGACCTACGGCGAGCCGAAGTTGGTCCAGCGGATTTGCGCCGATGAAAGTCGCGATCAAGAAATCTTGAGCATCGTCGGCAGCTTGGAACGATTTTCAAAGCATCCCTTGGCCCGGGCCATTGTCGCCGCCGCCGGCGAGGCCAACCTCGCCCCGCAAAGCGTTTCGGAAATCAGCGAGCCGCCCGGCAAGGGGCTGCGCGGCATCGTGGCAGGGCGAACCATCGAAGTCACCAGCCGAAAGAAGTTACTGGCCCAGCAGCCCGAGTTGCGGACCCAGCTGCCACCGCAGGCGGGCGGACTGGAATGCGTGATTCTGGTCGATGATGAGTATGCCGCGACCTATCAATTTCGTGACACCCCGCGACGCGACGGCGCGTCCTTCATCCAACACCTGGGACCCCGGCATTCCATCCGGCGGACCATGATGGTGTCCGGGGACCGCGAATCGGAGGTCCGGTATTTGGCCGAGCAAGTCGGCATCGAAGACGTCTATTTCAGCCAAAGTCCCGAACAGAAACTGGAGATCGTCAATGCCGAGACGGCCAAGGCGAATTCCATTTTTGTCGGCGACGGGATCAACGATGCGCCCGCCTTGATGGCGGCAACGGTGGGCATCGCCTTCGGCCAAAACAGCGACGTCACGACCGAAGCGGCCGACGTCGTCGTCCTGGACAGCTCGCTGCAAAAGATCGACGAGTTTCTACACATCAGCCGGCGGATGCGGCGAATCGCACTGCAGAGCGCGATCGGGGGCATGGCGCTGAGCATCGTGGGGATGATGTTGGCCGCCGCCGGATACCTGTCACCGGTCGCCGGCGCGATTTGCCAGGAAGTCATCGATGTCGCCGCCGTGCTCAATGCGCTCCGCGTCGCGCTGCCGCCCAAATCGATGATCGATTTTGAACCATCCGAGGGCGAAGGCTGAGGCCCAATCCCGCCGGCTGGCGGGTGGACGGGAGCCCTGCGATTGGATGCCGCTGCGCAAATTGACAGGGGTTGTCAACCTCCATAAACTAAATCGTTTTTTCACCAATCAGCTCTGTTCCGAGGAGAGGCACTGCGATTCGTGTCGGCGATGTCGTGTTGGCGTCCGACCGATCGGAAATGCTATCAGCGAATCAATGCCCGTCGGTGAATCAATGCCCGTCGGTTTCGATTGCAATCCCGACGACCGGTCGCCACCTCAATCAAGCCTCCCGATGGATTCCAGCGAAGCGTCTCAAGATTTGGAACTCCAAAGCAATCTCACCCGATCCGCGGTCCCGATCGTCGGGCTGGGGGCATCGGCGGGAGGGTTGACGGCACTGGAAACCTTTTTCGAGCAATTGCCGGTCGACACCGGTGCCGCTTTCGTGGTCGTCCAGCATTTGTCGCCGGACTATCAGAGCCACATGAGCGAATTGTTGGGCCGCCGCACCAAGATGGCCACGGTGCAACTGTCCGATGCGGTCGAACCCGAACCGAACACCGTGTACCTGCTGCCCCCGGCCAAACACGTCGTCTTGCAAGACGGACAGCTTCAACTTCGCGACCGAGAAGGCGACGGCGAGTTGAATCTGCCGATCGACAAGTTCTTTCGCTCGTTGGCCGAACAGAACGACCGCCAAATTGCGGTGATGGTACTTTCGGGTACCGGCAGCGACGGCAGCGAGGGAATTGTGGGCGTCAATCGCGCCGGCGGGTTGGTGCTGTCACAAGACGAGGACAGCGCTCAATTCAACAGCATGCCGCTCAACGCGATCAAGACCGAAGCGGTGCACGTGGTCGCCCCGGTCGTGGAACTTGCCGAAGCCCTCGTGTCTTTCCTGGCCGGCGTTTCGATCGAAGATGTCATTTCGCACTGTTCGCCCTTGATCGAACGCAATGACCTGGAATCCGTCTACCAGCGGTTGGAACAAGCCTGCGGCGTCGATTTCGAACAATACAAGATCGGCACCTTCACACGGCGTCTGTCGCGGCGGATGCTGCTGTCCAAAATCGATCAACTGGACCGTTACATCCAGCGGCTCGACAGCGACCCGGCCGAGCTGTCGCGATTGGCCGATGACCTGATGATCGGGGTCACCCGGTTCTTTCGCGATCCCGACGGCTATCAGCGGTTGGCCCATCGCTGCATCCGACCGGCCGTCGCGGCGAAATCTAGCGGCGACGAATTCCGCGCCTGGGTCGCCGGCTGTGCGACCGGTCAGGAAGCCTATAGCGTCGCGATGTTGATTCATCACGAATGCGAAAAGTCAGGCATCTCGCTGGGGATCAAGATCTTTGCCACCGACCTGCACCCCGATGCGATCCGGTTCGCCCAGCGAGGCCATTTCCCCACCGAATCGTTGTCGGAGATCCCGCCGGAGTTCCGCGACAAGTACCTGGTGCGATCGGCCGATGGTTTTGAGATTTGCAAAAACGTACGCAACTCCATCGTGTTCGCCCGGCACGATGTGCTGCAAGATGCGCCCTTCACCGGCATGGATCTGGTCAGCTGTCGCAACCTGTTGATCTACCTGGTCGATGAGGCCCAGCGACGCGTGCTGAACATGTTCGCCCACGCGCTCAAGGCGCGCGGGGTGATGTGGCTGGGACCGAGCGAAACCCCCGGCGACCTGGTCGAAGACTTTTCGATCCTCGACAAACATTGGCGGATCTTTCAGAAGGACCGTGACTCGCGTTTGCCGCTCGACTTGAAATTGCGGAAACGACCGTTGCACGGCGCCAACCTGTTACGTCGTCCGCATTCGTCCCGCGCGCCCTCGTCCGCGTTAGTGGCGTCCTACGATCGCATTCTGGAACAATACGCACCGCCGGGTATCCTGGTCGACGACGATCTGCGACCGCTACAGATTTTCGGTGACTTGTCGCGCTGGACCACCCCGCGACCGGGACGCCTGACCGGCACCGTCGACGACATCCTGGTCGAACCGCTGCGTCTTCCCATCGCCCTGGCAATCGAACGCATGAAAGTCGATCAATTGTCAGTGATCTCCGAGCGAGCGGTGGTCGACAGCGATCCCATCGACATCCGGATCAGTGCGTTTCACCATCCCACCCAATCCGAAACCCACTATCTGATCAACTTCGGCAGCGTCGTCACACTCAGCGGACCGCCTTCCACCGGGCTTACCTCGACTGGCGAACCGACTCACCGACCGCTTGCCGCCCCCGTCCCCTCGCAACAAGCCACTTCATCGCCTCCGGCGGATTCAACGTCATCGGATGCAGCGGCCTTGGCGCTCAACGCCGAGCGGATTCGCATGCTGGAGATGGAACTGGAGTTTACCCGCGAGAACCTGCAAGCGACGATCGAAGAGGTCGAAACGACGAATGAGGAACTGCAGTCCAGCAATGAGGAGTTGACTAGCAGCAACGAGGAATTGCAGAGCACCAACGAGGAACTCCACAGCGTCAACGAAGAACTGCATACCACCAACGCCGAAAGCAGTCGACGCTTGCAACTGCTGACCGAAACCACGCGCGACCTGGAAACGGTCATGTTGGAAAGCGACGTGGGCATTGTTTTGGTCGACAATGACTTGAACATTCGCCGCGTCACACCGGCGGCCGCCGATATCTTGTTGATCCGCCGCAAGGATGCCGAGGGCGAGCGACTGGCCGATTACGCCCACGCCTTGGAGGATGTCGATCTGATTGAATTGGTTCAGCAGGTCAGTCGAGAACACAAAACAATCGAGCGCGAAACGATCGACCGACGCGACGATCCGATTCTCTTGCGGGTCTCACCCTACCGCGAACGCAGCGGCGTGGTGTTGACGATGACGAACCTGCGAACCGTCAAGGAAACCGCCGACAAGCTTCGCAAACTCACCTCGATCATCCAGGACAGCACCGATGCGATTATCGGTGTGGAACTCAATTCGCGGGTCACCAGCTGGAATCGCGGCGCGACACGGTTGTTCGGTTACGAATGGGATGATTCACGAAACGTCGAACTCTGCGACGCCTTGCCGACGGAGATCTGCGAGGTTTGCGAGACGCTGATCCGCGAGCTGGTCCGCCACGGCGATGTCGCCGCCAAAGAGATTTCGACCAAAATTTTGGACAAACAAGTTTTCCTGCAGATTCGCGTCACGCCCGTTCTGGATGAATATGAACGTGTCTCTTCGGCGGCGATCACGCTGTACGATGTGACGGCGATGCAAAAAGCCAAAGAACAGTTGCGTCTGCGGACGCGGGCCATCGATGCGGCCAGCAACGGCATTCTGATCGTTGACGCGCAGAAGGACGATATGCCGATCGCCTACGCCAATCAAGGGTTCGGGCAACTGACCGGATTTGACCCCCAGGAAGTCGTCGGTCGCAATTGCCGGTTCCTGCAAGGCCCCAAGACCGACCCGGCCGATATCCAAAAGATTCGCGATGCGATCGCAAATCAGGAAAGCTGCCGCGTCACGCTATTGAATTATCGTCGCGACAACACGCAGTTTTTTAACGAGTTGGTGATCACGCCGATCTTTGATGCCGACGGTCAATTGACACACTACGTCGGCGTGCAAAGTGATGTGACCGACATAGTCGAAGCGAGTCAGTCACTGAAACAGAGCGAGCTTGAGTATCGCAGCACCTTCGAAAACGCCGCGATCGGAATCGCCCACGTCGGAATGGAGGGGCAATGGCTGAGGGCCAACGAAAAACTTTCCCAGATTTTCGGTTACAGTCGGGATGAACTGAAAACAATGACGTTTCAGGACCTGACGCATCCCGAGGATTTGGACAAAGACCTGTTGCTGTTCATGCAAATGAAACGCGGTGAAATTCCCGGATACTCGATCGAGAAACGCTACGTTCACAAAGACGGTCACACGATCTGGGCACAACTGACCACTTCGATTCGTCGCGACGTCGACGACGCCGTCGAATGTTGTATCTCGCTGATCGAGGATATCACCGATCGAAAACTGACCGAACAAAAGTTGGCTGCGTCGCGGGCGATCATCACCGAAGTGATCGAGAAGAGCCAGGACCCGTTCATCAGTTTCGACGAAAATGGCGTGATCCAGGTCGCCAATCAGGCTGCACTGAACTTCGCCGGACAGCCATCGGGCTTGCACGATTGCAGTTTCACCACCCTGTTTGGCGACCAGGCCGATCCGCCGCTGTTGGCTGCCATCGAACGCGTCCGACAATCGCATCGCGCCGAAACGACCGAATATTATTCGCGGCGGTTGAATCGTTGGTATGACGCCCGCGTATTCCCGGTCGAAAGCGGCGCGGCGGTTTACATGACCGATGTGACCGGCCGAAAAGAAACCGAATCCTATCTCGAGGCCGCCCGCATCGCGGCCGAAGAAGCGAGCCAGGCCAAAAGCCAGTTCTTGACCAACATGAGTCACGAAATCCGCTCGCCCATGTCCGCGATCCTTGGCTTTGCCGATCTGACGCTGCGCGACATACGCGAGGGCAACGACGTCGATCCGGATAACCTGGAAACCGTGATCCGCAACGGCCGCTTCCTGCTGCGGATTATCAACGACATCCTGGATCTTTCCAAGGTCGAAGCCGGCAAGCTGGAAGTCCGCCGGTCGCGATTCAAATTGATCCCCATGCTGTCCGACATCAACGAATTGATGCGGCACCGCAGCGCGTCCTCGGGCGTTCCGCTGACGATCGAGTTTGACGGTGCCATTCCCAGTCGGCTGCGCAGTGATCGCTCACGCGTGGAACAGATCCTGGTCAATCTGATCGGCAACGCACTGAAATTCACGCCCGAAGGCAGCGTGCGGGTTGTCGTTTCCATGGACACTCAGGACTCGACCGTCATCGAATTCCGCGTGATCGACACCGGCATCGGTATTTCCGAAAGCAATCTCGAACGGTTGTTTCAAACCTTTAGCCAAGTCCATGATCGCAAGATTGTCGGCGTCGAAGGCACCGGGCTGGGATTGGTGATCAGCAAACGCCTGGCAAACTTGCTCGGTGGCGACATCACGGCCACCAGTGTCGAAGGCGAGGGCAGCGAGTTCGTGTTGCGGTTACCGGTCGAGGACTTGACCGAGATGGTCGAACCGACTGCGGAGGATTTGAAGCCCCGTCGGACCAACATCGACCACCTGCCGCGGATCAAGGCTCGGGTCCTGGTCGCCGATGATGCCCGCGACGTCCGACTGGTGACGACCCGTTTGCTGTCTCGCGCCGGTGCCGATGTCGTCGAAGTCGTCAACGGCGCCGAAGCTGTCAAGGCCGTCCGCCAAGCCGAAGCGGAAAATAAGCCGTTCGCCTGCGTGCTGATGGACATGCAAATGCCCGAACTCGATGGACGCGAAGCGACGCAACAGATTCGTGACCAAGGTTACACCGTGCCCGTGATCGCGCTGACCGCCGGAGCAACCAGCGATGAAATCAATGATGCCCTCGCGGCCGGATGCAGCGAATTCATGGCCAAACCCGTCGACGCCGCCGGCCTGATCAGCCGCGTCGCAGCCCTCACCAACGCAATGTCGTGAGGGGAAACCCGCCGCATTGATCCAGGCAACCGGTGCAATTCCTTCCTGCCTAAATTCGTCGTTGCCTGCCCGTTTCACGTTCTAGACTTTCCCGTCGCTGTGCCACCGATCCAGGTGCAAAGATTGTCGCGCAGCGGGAAATCATCTCACAACACCTGTCTCGGACTTGGCCACATGACCAACACAACACAACGCTACCGCCTGCTGACTCGAAGTGACTTTGACGGACTCGTCTGCGCGCTGCTGCTGAAAGAACTCGACATCCTCGGCGAAATCAAATTCGTGCATCCGAAGGACATGCAAGACGGCGAGGTCGAGGTGACCGAAAATGATATCCTGACCAACCTGCCTTACGTGCCGGGTTGTCACCTCTGTTTCGATCACCACAGCAGTGAAGAGATCCGTAACGAAGGCGAACAAGCCGACAACTACGTGCTGTCCACCAGCGCCGACTCCGCCGCGCGCGTCGTCTATGACTACTTCGGCGGCCGCGAGCGATTCCCGAAAATCAGCGAAGCGATGATGGAGGCGGTCGACAAAGCCGACGCGGCAAAGTTCTCGGCCGACGAAATTCTTGACCCTCAAGGCTGGGCATTGCTTTCGTTCCTGATGGATGCACGCACCGGTCTGGGACGATTCCGCAGCTTCCGCGTGTCCAACTACCAACTGATGATGGATCTGATCGACTGTTGCCGCGATCTGGATATCGAAGACATCCTGCTGTTGCCCGACGTCCGCGAGCGTGTCGAACTGTACCAGGAACATCGTGAGCTCGCCCAAGATCAACTCAAACGCTGCGCCACCGTTCATGACAATTTGGTCGTGTTGGATTTGCGCGACGAAGAAACGATCTATGCGACCAACCGATTCGTGATCTATTCGGTCTTTCCGAAGTGCAACATTTCGATCCACGTGCTGTGGGGCAAACAACAACAGAACACGGTGTTCACGATCGGCAAATCGATCCTGGACCGATCGTGCCGCACCGATGTCGGTGAACTCTGTTACCAATACGGCGGCGGCGGTCACGAAGCCGCGGGCACGTGCCAGGTCGAACACGAAGCGGCCGAGCGTGTGTTGCAAGAGTTGATCACCCGCATCAACGCCGATCAGCACGCCGCCGCACCGCTGGAAGTCTAACGACGTCCGGCGCAGTCCAGATAGGCGGCTCACGCCGGCGGCAGACACTGTGTCTGCCCTTCGGGCATCACCAAAGCCCCACGTTCGCTACGAGCGTCGCTCCGTTCTAACCGTCCGCTTCGGAAGTCTCCGGCAGGCAGTTATTGTTCTGCACCTTCTTCAGGTTGAGGTGTTCGAAGCCAGCGCTCCGTGTTGCCGCAGGACCCTTGTGACGGCATCGTTTTCGTTGTCGATCGCTTCATCCAGCGGGGTTCGGTGCCCATTGGTCCGTCGGTTGATGTCCGCACCATTGCGGATCAATATTTCAGCCGTTCTTTCATACGCGTCCGGATCACCTTTGCCTTGGGTTGACCCACCCATCGCGACCGCGTGAAGTGCTGTTGTTCCGACAATGGCATCTTGATTGACGTCTGCACCGTGTTTGAGCAGAAGTTCAACGGCTTCGGCACTCCCCGCGTCAGCGCCCCATGAGAGAGGAGTCAGCCACCAATCACTCGCCGAATCGTTCACCTTTGCACCTAGTTCGATGAGACGTTGGCAGACTTCGGTGGCATTCCGATGCGCGGCCCAATGAAGGGGTGAAGCGCCGTGAAGTTGCCCCGATCGACCAGAGTGTTCCGTGGCCAATCCCGGAGACGCATCGAGCATTTCCAACGCTTCCGTATTCCGGTGGGCGCGGATCAGTTCGATCAATGTGTCGACATCAGGCATGGTCATGTCGGATGCTTCCAAAGTGCGACGTTCATGTGGATGCAGTGTCGCTTGGTAGCCGGTCTTAGCCAATTCATCTCACAAGTAATCTGAACACGCCCTCCCCTCGCCCCGCTCGGCCCTCCCGCACAGTGGGAGCCTGCTTAATGTAGTGCGTCTGCCCCTCGCTTCGCTCGACCTCCCCTGCCAGGAGGGTGGCTTTTAGGCTGCATGACCTGCACATGGGAGGGTGACTGTTTATCTTGGTGTGTGGCCGAAATGTTTCCGAACTGGGGTAACCTGCCCCGTTCTGCTGCCATACACCCATGAAATGGCAATTGATCCCCCCTTCGACGATTTGCAGACCGAATCTGCGTTACGGCGTGTTTGTCGCGGTGAAACGGCAGCATTTGAGGCCGTGGTGCGCCGTTTCGAAAGGCCGCTACGGGCTTGGCTGGCCGCCCACGCACCGCCGGGTGTGGACGTCGACGAGCTGGCGCAACGCAGTTTTGTGGCGGCGTTCACGCGGTTGAAGGAGTATCAGCCGGGTACGGATTTTGCCGCCTGGTTGTTCACGATCGCGCGGTTCCAGCTCCGCACCGAGACGACTCGGCTGCGGCGGATCGCCGACTATCACGCCCGTTACGGTCCCGATCTGTTGCAACGCGAACTGGATCGGCGCTGTGACGAGACGCCGGAGATGTGGACGACGCGATTGGAGAGTTTGCAAATGTGTTTGGATTCGCTGGGTGAGTCGCTGCGCCAGTTTGTCTCGTGGCGCTATGACGAGGAGATTCCGTTGGAAGAAATGGCCGCCCGTTGTGATCGTTCGGTCCCCGCCGTCAAAAAACAACTTTGGAAAGTCCGGCAGAAGCTGCAGCAGTGCATTGAAAAACGAATGGCGACCGTGAACGGAGGTGCCACGCAATGACAGACGAACGATTCACCGAGCTGTGGACCGACTACCTGGAAGGTGAGTTGGACGAACACGGACTGGCCGAGCTTCGAGATCTGTTGGAAGCCGAGGAAAGCCGCGTGGCGGAGGCCGCTGATCTGTTTCAGACCCATCGGCTGTTGGGATTGATTGTGGAGGAAGAGCCGACCCAACAGGACGAATTCGTCCGTGAAACGATGGCCAAGTTGCCGAGGAGTCACGACGAGTTTGTCGGCCGTGTGATGTCCAATGTCACGCAGACGAAAACGGCTCGGCAGGAAACCGCTCAGCAGGAACGATCGCAACAGCAAACGGCACCGGACGGAGACACGTTTCGCGATCGGCGGCGGATGTCGGCCGGGATGTGGGGCGCCGCGGCGGTCTTGTTGCTTGCGGCGTTGTCGTGGGTGATGTTGCCGCAACGGCAGCGCGAAGGCGGCGAATCGGCGTCGACTCGGATCGACGTGCGGCTGGCCAGCAGCGCGCATGCGACGTTTTTCGGCGAGCTGTCGCCGCCCGTCGGGACGGTGCTCGCGCCGCAGCGAGAGTATGTGTTGATGAGTGGCATGGTGGAGGTCGCGTTTCCCGCCGGGGCGTCCGCGATTTTGGAAGGCCCCGCGGTGTTCCGCGTCACCAGCCACGAGAGCTTGGCCTTGGATGTCGGTCGTTGCAGCGTTCATGCCCCCGACGGCGCCGAAGGTTTTCGGATCGACACGCCGGCGACTCGGGTGGTGGATCGCGGGACACGATTCGCGGTCACGGTGTCGGAAACCAGCGAGACGGAAGTGCATGTCGCCGAAGGGGCAGCGGATGTGTATGAACGCTCCGGCCCGGTCGCGGCCGAACAAGCAACTGAACAAGTCGCCGAGCAACCCGTGCAAACGCGATTGGTTCGCGGGCAAGCGAAAGCCTTTGCAGCGGCGGGCCGTCTTGGAGCCCAGCCGGTGCCCTTCGATTCCAACGTCTATCGGCACGGTTTGCCCGACCGTGTGGTGTCTTACGAGGCGACGCAGGCGGTCGGCGGTGGTGCGGAAATGCTGACCAGCGTGACGGTGCAGCGTGGCGGGCGGGTGATGAAAATTGACGTGGGTGATTTGATCGCGACGCGTTTGACGTGGTTCAAATCCACCGAGCCACGGGCGTTCCTGTGCGGCGGTCAAACGCTGCCCGTTCCGGCGACGGATGTCGTCTTTGATCACAGTCTGGTCACCGGCGTGATCAATCCCGACGGCAGCGAGCAGCCGCTGACGAGCGACCCGATCCTGACGGGTGATGCCGGGACACCGGGTTTCGCCGTCCGTTTCGATTCACCGGTTTTCAACGGGCCGGGAGCCGACGTGGTATTCTTTGATTTGCAATCGTTCGGCAACCCGATCGACGGAGACGCGTTTCATGTCAGTCCGCTGGTGTTTCGCGACGGGCTGAAGTCCCACACGATCCGTCGATACGACTTGACGATGGAATCGCCCGAGGCCCAAGTGTTGGCTAACTTTTACGTCCACCTGTTCGCCCAACCGGCTGACTCGGTCGCGCAGTTGCAGACGCTTCAAGCGGTCCAGCAGCGGCAGGCGATGCGGTTTCGCGGCCTGGCCGTGGGAATCGATTTGTCCGATCTGGGATTCGCACCGAACGAACGCGTCGAGGGACTTTTTTTTCAAGATGCGCTTGATGACAAACACATGGTTGACCCGGTCTTCATCGCCGGCTTACCGGAGCTGAATTGAACATGGGAAATGACTCCAACTGGCGTAAGCTTCCAGCTTGCGATCCCCGCCGGCTTGCCCGGCGAACCTGTGCTTTCGCCGCGCTGTTGCCCTGGCTGCTGACCGCGTCACTTTCCGCGGCCGAAAGTACTCCACCGGGACGTGATCTGTTTGAGATTCATGTTCGACCGATGCTGGTGCAACACTGCATCAAGTGTCACGGCGAGACCAAACAGGAAGGCGGCTTGCGGCTCGATACCTTCGAAAGCCTGCTCGAGGGCGGCGATTCCGGCCCCGCGATCGTCGCGGGCAAGCCGGACGAGAGTTTGTTGATCGAAGCACTGCGTTATGAATCGTTTGAGATGCCGCCGAGTGGCCAGCTGGAAGCGTCCGTCACCGCCGGAATCGAGCAATGGGTCCGAGCCGATTCGCCTTGGCCGCAAGGCTTGGTGTTGAAGCCGACGCCGAAGATCACCGACCAGGATCGCGACTGGTGGTGCTATCAACCGATCGCCGATCCGGACGTGCCGGAAGTGGAGGACAACGGTTGGTGTCGCAATGAAATGGACCACTTTGTGTTCCAGCGACTCCGTCGCGAAGGCATCGAACCGGCGGCGGAATCCGAATCCGCACAACTCGCCCGACGGGTTCACTTTGCCGTGACGGGATTGCCGCCCAATGGTCAATCTGCCGGCACGCTCGCGACCGGCGAGGGCTGGTACGAAGCACTCGTCGATCAGTTGCTTGACGATCCGGCCTACGGCGAGAACCAGGCGCGGTATTGGTTGGACCTGGTTCGCTACGCCGACTCGGACGGTTACAACGCCGATCACGGGCGTCCCGAAGCGTACCACTATCGCGATTATGTGATTCGCTCGTTCAACGAAGACAAACCGTATGATCGCTTTGTGCTCGAACAACTCGCCGGCGATGAAGTCGATCCCGGCAACCGAGATGCGTTGATCGGCACGATGTATCTGCGTCATTGGATCTACGAATGGAATCAACGCGACGTGGAAGGCCAATGGCAGCAGATTCTCAGCGACGTCACCGAGACGACCGCCGATGTCTTCCTCGCCCAGGGATTGAAGTGTGCCCGTTGTCACGACCACAAGTTCGATCCGCTGCTGCAGAAAGATTACTACGCGATGAAGGCGTTCTTCGCGCCGCTGCAGCCGCGTGAAGATTTGCCGATCGCGGACGTGGAAACTCGCACCCGGCATTTGCAACAACAGCAGACTTGGGAAGCGGCGACGGAGGAGATCCGCAAGCGGTTGCACGAAATCGAAACGCCGGTGTTGCTGGCCCATGCCACGCGCGAAGGATTCAAAAAATTCACCGAAGAGATCCGGTCGATGATCTCCAGCCGTCGTTGTGACCGCAGTCCGTACGAGCATCAGATCGCGTCGCTGGCGTCGAATCAATTTGACCTGCATCCGGACAAGCTGGCGGAGTGGTTGGACGAAGAAACCGAAGCCGAACGCCAGCGGTTGCGAAAGGCTCTGGCCGAGTTCGATCACTTGAAACCGGAACCGTTGCCCACGCTGAAATTTGTCGCCAGCGATGTGGGGCCGGTTGCGCCGCCCACCACGATCCCCGACTCCACCGATTCATCGCCGATTCCTCCCGGCTATCCGCTGATTCTGGACGACAAGCCGGCCGAGATTCAGCCGCCGCCGCCGGCATTGCAGTCGACCGGGCGGCGGACGGCGCTGGCCCGCTGGATCACCGACCCCGACAATCCGTTGACCGCGCGGGTGATCGTCAACCGCGTTTGGCAACAACATTTCGGACGTGGCTTGGTGGAAACGACCAGCGACTTCGGGCGTCTGGGAATGCCGCCGTCGCACCCCGAGCTGCTCGACTGGTTGGCCCGCCGGTTCATGCAGGACGGCTGGAGCCTCAAAAAACTGCATCGTTTGATTTTGACGTCGGCCACCTATCGTCAATCGTCCGAGCGGCCGATGGACGAGCAACTGGCGAAGCTCGATCCGCAGAACGTCCTCCTGTGGCGGATGAATCCACGACGGCTATCCGGTGAAGAGATTCATGATGCCGTGCTGGTGGCCAGCGGGAAATTGGCGAAAGAAAAGCGTGCGATCTACAAAACGGTCAAACGCAACAAGCTGGATCCGCTGTTGGCGGTGTTCGATTTTCCCGATCGTGTGGAGAGTCAATGCAAACGGCATCGAACGACCACGTCGCCCCAAGCCTTGTTGATGATGAATGATCCGTGGCTGCACGACCGGGCGAAAGACATGGCCAGTGAGATGGCGTCGGCAAGTCTTGATTCGCTGGTCCATAGCGTCTACCAAAGGATTTATTTCCGCGAACCCGGCGAAGGCGAACTTCAACAAGCCGAGCGGTTCGTCGACTCCTACGAATCGATTTCGCCAGAATCCGCCGCGCCGAAGCAGCTGGCGACGTTCCCCGACGGGCGGTCGGCGATCGCATTGAAATCGGAGCCGCCGACGGAGATCCAAATCCCAGCGGTCGAGACGCTTCAGACCGCGTCCGACAACGCTGATTTTACGATCGAAGCGACGGTGATGTTGCATTCGCTGTACCCGGATGCGTCGGTTCGAACGATCGTCGCCAACTGGTCGGGAAATCAGTCACAGCAGGGCTGGTCGCTCGGTGTGACATCCACCAAGAGTGCATTCAAGCCCCGCAATCTGATCCTGCAACTGGTGGGTTCACGCGCCGATCCGCAAGGTAAACCGGAATACGAAGTCGTCGCTTCCGATCTGCGGCTGGAACTGAACCGTCCGTACTCCATCGCCGTGTCGATCGATCTGGACGACGCGTCGGAGAACGGCATCACGTTCTACTTGCAAGATTTGTCAATGCCTGATGCGAAGCCACAGGTTGCCAGCGTGGAACACCGTGCCCGCTGGAATGTGCAAGCCGATCGGCCGATCGAAATCGGCGGTCGCTCGAATCGCCATCGCTGGGATGGATTGATCCAGAATGTCCGTCTGCATCAAGCCGCACTCAGCGGTGACGACTTGGTGCGGCAGTTGACCCATGATCGTTCCAACGCCCATCTGGTGTTTGATGTTCAGTTCGCCAAAGCGGATCATGTGGGCCAGGATCTGTCCGGCAACGATCTGCATGCGGTGATCAAATCGGGTGAAGCCACGACGGCATCGCCCCGCCAGCACGCCCGCGTGGCGCTGCTCCACGCGCTCTTATGTTCCAATGAGATGATCTATGTCGATTGATAAAACGAATCACCAAAGCCTGTCGCGCCGACAGATGTTGCTGCGAAGCGGCAGTGGATTTGGGGCGATGGCATTGGCGGGGATGCTGAAGCAAGACGGCGTGATGGCCGCCACTTCGTCGGCTCCGTCGCCCTTGGCCGCGAAGATGACGCACCATCCGGCGAAAGCCAAGAGTGTGATCTTTCTGTTCATGGACGGCGGTCCGAGTCATCTGGACACGTTTGATCCCAAGCCGGCACTGGAAAAGCTGGCCGGCAAGCCGATCCCCGAAAGCTTTGGCCGGGTGATCACGGCGATGGGCGAATACGACTCGCCGATCCTGCCGTCGGCGCGGAAATGGAAACAGCATGGCGAAGGCGGATTGTGGATTTCCGACTGGCTGCCGCACACCGCTGAAATGGCCGACGAGTTGGCCGTGATCCGTTCCTGTTGGACCAACGGAATCAATCACTCCGGCGGCATTTGTCAAATGAACACGGGTAGCCAGTTCGCCGGCCGGCCGTCCTTGGGCAGCTGGGTGACGTACGGGCTGGGATCGGAAAACGAAAACCTTCCCGCTTTCGTCGTCATGCAGGAAGGCAAGGGCCGCGTGATCAACGGGGCGCGCAACTGGGGTGCGGGATTCATGCCGGCGGTCTATCAAGGCACGACGATGCAGAAGGAAGGGCCGCCGTTTGCAAACATCCATCCGCCCAAACATGTCGCGTCGGATCAGCAACGCCAGGAACTCGATTTTCTGTCGCAGCTGAACCAAAGCCACGCCGCCACGCGACAGGACAACACGGATTTGGAAGCTCGGATTCGCAGCTTCGAACTCGCATTCCAAATGCAATCGCACGCGCCCGAAGCCGTCGATCTGTCACAGGAATCCGCCGACACGCATCGCTTGTATGGACTCGACGACGAAGCGACCGCGCCATACGGTCGCAATCTGTTGATGGCCCGTCGGCTGGTCGAACGCGGCGTCCGATTCGTGCAGTGTTACCACGGGGCGGGCAGTAAGTGGGACGCACACGACAACATCGAAGCCAACCACAGCAAAATGTGTCGTGGCATGGACCTGCCGGTCGCCGGTTTGTTGAAGGATTTAAAACGACGAGGTTTGTTGGAGCAGACACTGGTGGTCTGGGGCGGCGAATTCGGCAGAACACCGATGAGTGAAAAAGGCGACGGTCGCGATCACAATCCGACCGGATTCACGATGTGGATGGCCGGTGGTGGTGTGCGTTCGGGACAGGCCTACGGAACGACCGACGAAGTCGGCTTGCACGCCGTCGAAGATCGATTGCACGTTCACGATGTGCATTCGACGATCCTGCACCTGATGGGCGTCGATCATCGCAAACTGGTTTACGTTCACAAGGGACGCCCCGAACGGATCGACCAGAACGAAGGGCGTGCGTATACGGAGATCGCGGCGTCATGAGATTCGGTCAACTTTGCTTCTTCTGTCTGTCGTTGTTCGTCGTCGGCGGTGCGTCGATTGCCCAGGACACCGCAACGTCCGGCGCGGCTGTCGCAGAGGATTCTGTGCGCTGGGACTTTGGCGACGACGATGCCATTCCGCCTGCGGTTCAAGGCAACGTTCAGCTCAATCTGCCCGGGCCACGTCCGCCGGAATTCCCCGACTTTGCCGGCAACAACACCGCCGTGCGATTCGGCGGCGGGCACTTGGCCATCGCCGACACCGGGCCGGACAGCCAATTCGATTTCACCAACGGCGATGCCGTCACGCTGGAGGGTTGGGTGAACCCGATCGGCATCCGTCCCGGAGACCTGTGGTATGTGATCGGCAAGGGGCGAACCGGTTCGGCGGGCTTTGCCCGTGACAACCAGAACTGGGCGCTGCGTGTGACCGGTGACAAGGGCGAGGCACGCGTCAATTTTTTGTTCGCGACCAAGCCGACCGGCGGGGACAAGCATTGGCATCGCTGGACATCGAAGCTGGGGTTCCCGCTGAACACCGGATGGCATCACATCGCAATCCGCTACCGTTTCGGTGACCCCACGTCGATTCGCGGGTTCATCAACGGCCAGCCGACCGACGGTGCGTGGGACATGGGCGGCGCGACGAGCGAGCCGCCGGTCGTCGATGACGACGAGGTACGCATCGGTAGCCGTTTCAAGGGCATGATCGACGCCGTGGCCATCCATCGTGAAGAGCTGGACGACCAAACGATCGCCGCAAACTTTCGCCGTGTCGGAGGACCACGCGTCGTCAAGTTGCAGCCCGAAGTCATGCCCGAATTGGAAGGAGTTCCCGACGGACGTGTGTTGATGCAGCTTTGCAGCGGCTACCCGACCCATGATCGCTGGCTGTATGACGGCGAAGCGGCACCGGCCGAATCGGCGCGTTGGGCGGGCGACGAATTTTTGCTTCCGCGAATCCCACTGCAGTTCGATGATTGGGGCATTCGCACGGGCTGGAACGCGCCGGTGTTGTTGCGGATGGCGGCCGATGTCGAGTTGCCGGTCGGTGCCCATCAGTTCCTGTTGCGCGGCCGCGGGCTGGGACGGTTGTGGGTCGACGGCCAGTTGGTGTCGCGAACCAAGGCCCACTCCAAGGCGCCGCCCAACGGCGAAGAACCGATGACGCCGCTTGCCGAGCCGCCGCTTCCCGGCGTGCGGGTGCATGGGTACCGGCAACAGGAAGTCATCGACGAAACGACGATCAAGCCCGAGGAGGGCCGCACGACGCGTCGTGTCCGTGTGGTGTTGGAATTGTTGGTCGGCGGCAGCAGTCGTCGTACCGAGACCGGCGAGGTTTGTGTGGCGGTGTTGACCGACGACGGCAAGTCCTACGACGTGTTGGGGGCGGGGACGCGACGTCTGCCGTTGACCGATACCGCTGTCGAGCCGGCACTCGTTCGCATTGAAGATTCCCTCGCACAACTGGACGACCAGCGGCGTCGTGCCGCAGCGGAGTCACAGGATTCGTTTTGGCACCGTCGTCATCAGCTGGCCCGGCAATGGGCGGCAGAACATCCGGTACCGTCGATTCCCGCGTCCGGCGGTCATCCGGTCGACGCGTTTGTCCAGCAGAAGATTGACGACGCACTCGGCCGGTCGGCCGACGACGACGATCGCCAAGCCGAACATTTCCACGGCGAGGTTCTGCCGTTGTTGCGCGAGCAATGTTTCCGCTGTCACGGTGAAAAGACGAAAGGCGGTTTGAAGCTGGACTCGCGCGCCGCGGCGCTTCAAGGCGGTGAATCAGAAACCCCCGCGGTGGTTCCCGGCGATTTGGAAGCCAGCGAGTTGATTGCGCAGATCCGCAGCGGGGCGATGCCGCCGACCGATGAAGGATTGTCGACGGATCAGATTGAATTGTTGGAGCAATGGGTCCGCGAGGGAGCGGTCTGGCCGGCGCCGCCACTGACAGCCGACCAGGTTGCCTTGGCTCCGGTTGTCGGCGACGAAGCGTTTTTGCGACGGATCTATCTGGACACGGTGGGCGTGCCGCCGAGTGCCGTCGAAGCCAGGGCGTTTCTTGACGATCAACGCGACGACAAACGGCAACGTCTGGTCGACGAACTGCTGGCGGACGATCGCTTCGCCGATCACTGGATGAGTTTCTGGCAGGACTTGTTGGCGGAGAATCCATCGCTGCTCAATGCGTCGCTCAACAGCACGGGGCCGTTTCGCTGGTACCTGTATGATTCCTTGCGGGACAACAAGCCGCTCGATCGGATGCTGACGGAATTGATGTTGTTGCGCGGTGGTGCATCCGAAGGCGGTAGCGCCGGGTTCGGCGTGGCGGCGGAGAACGATGCGCCGATGGCGGCCAAGGGGCACATCATCGCGTCGGCTTTCTTGGCCATCGAACTGCAGTGCGCCCGCTGTCACGATTCGCCCTATCACAGCACGACGCAGCACGACCTCTATTCGCTGGCCGCGATGATGGCTCGCAAGTCCGTCAAGGTTCCCGCAACCAGTCGTGTGCCATCCGGGTTCTTTGAAAACCAACAGAATCGCGAATCGCTGATTCAGGTGACACTTGCGGCGGACGAATCGGTCTCGCCGCGATGGCCGTTTGCCGAGCAAACCGGTGCGGTCGACGGCGCACAGATCGACGCGTTGATGATGAAGCCGACCGACACCCGCGAGCGGCTCGCCACGCTGGTCACTGCGCCCCAAAACACGCGTTTCTCCCGCGTCATCGTCAACCGAGTATGGAAGCAGTTGATCGGAGCCGGGATCGTGGAACCGGTTCACGATTGGGAAGGCCGCGGCGCCAGTCATCCGCAACTGCTCGACTGGCTTGCCCACGAATTGGTCGCCAACGATTATGACCTGCGTCACATCGTCGGCCAGATCGTGACGTCGAAACTGTATCAGCGTGCGGCGATCGGGACGAATCTTCAGGCGTCGTCGGAGTTGCGTTTTTTCAACGCACCGCAGCGGCGTCGGTTGACCGCCGAGCAAGTCGTCGATTCGCTGCACTCTGCCACGGGCAATGCGATCGATGTCGAAGAGCTGACGTTTGTGCATGACGGGCGGCGTCCGCTGAGTAATCGTCAAACGCTGGGACGCCCCAGCCGCGCGTGGATGTTTGGTGATATCAAGAACGAACGTGACCGGCCGAGTTTGTCGTTACCCAAGGCGAGGGCGGTCCTTGATGTGCTCGAAGCGTTCGGCTGGACGGGCGCGCGGCAGATGCCGATCGTCGAGCGGGAGACCGACCCGAACGTGTTGCAGCCCGGCATCCTGGCCAACGGCACGTTGTCCACGACGCTCACGCGGGCCTCGCAACGGAGCGAATTGGCAGAGCTTGCGATCGATGCCGCCAACGCCGAATCGCTGGTCGAAACGTTGTTCCTGCGTCTGCTGTGTCGTTTGCCGACTTCAGAGGAACGCGAAACGTTCACCGCTGCACTGGCCGACGGCTTCGACAAACGTCTGGTCCCCGACTCACAGATCACAGCGCCCGAATCGCCCGAGCCGTTGCCGCTGGTGACGTGGTTCAATCATTTGCGTCCGCGGGCGAACGAGATTCAAGTGGAGCTGGAACGCCGCGTCGCGGCCGGACCACCGCCGGACCCGAGGTTGGAAACGTCCTGGCGCGAAGTCTACGAGGACGTGGTTTGGAGTTTGGTCAACCATCGCGAATTTGTTTGGATACCGTAACCGAGACATGAACATGACACCTTTCACACGACGCGACGTTCTGGCCGCCGGTGCCGCAACGGCGAGCGGATTAGGCCTTTCGGCGCTGGGGTTCGCCAATCCATCCAGCCAGGAGTCGGCCGCGAAGCTGCTCCGCGGCAAGACCGAGCACGTGATTTCGATCTGGCTTGGTGGCGGTATGGGCCAGATCGATACGTTTGATCCCAAACGCAAGGGCGACGCGTCCAAGAAACAAGCCGGTTCGTATTACGAATCGATCGATACCGCCGTCGACGGTGTGCGCGTCTGCGAACACCTGTCGAAGCTGGCTCCGTTGATGGACCGTGTCACGGCCGTCCGCAGTGTGCATCATGAGATGATCGACGAGCACGCCGCGGCCACCAACCGAATGCACACCGGTCGGCCGATCAGCGGAACGGTGACCTATCCGTCGCTGGGATCGATCATCGCACACGAACGCGGGGCCGCCGGAGATGGTGCACCGCCGTACGTCTTGATCGGCTACCCGAACGTGACGCGTGGTCCGGGGTTTCTGGGGGCGCGTGACAGTTATCTGTATCTGACCGACACCAGCCGAGGTCCGGCCGGTTTGAGTCGTCCCGACGGGATCACGCCGCAGCGGCAATCGCGACGCGAACGGTTTCTGGCGACGCTGCAGCGAAATGGCGATCCGACTGCCGAGCAACGGCTGCTCGATTACGACGCGGCCATTCGCCAGAGTCTGGAATTGAGCGGTCCGAGTTTCAACCGCGTGTTCCAACTCGATCGCGAACCGGCCGATCTGCGGACACGCTACGGCGGCGAGTTTGGTCAGCGCTGTTTGCTCAGCCGTCGGCTGGTCGAGCGTGGGGTGCGTTTCATCGAAGTGTCACACAACTTGAACTTTCTCAACGGTGCGGGCTGGGATGTGCACAACGCAGGGATCTTGCAACAGCACAAGTTGATTCAGGAAATGGACACCGCGGTATCGACGTTGATCCTGGACCTGGAAGAAAAGAAGCTGCTGGATAAAACGCTGATCGTGATCACGAGCGAGTTTGGTCGTCCGCCGGAATTCGATAGCGGCGGTGGTCGCGGCCATCAAGGCACCGCATTCAGTTGTATCCTTGCCGGTGGTGGTCTGGCGCACCGCGGCGCCTGGGGCGAAACCGATGAGCTGTCAAAAAAGATCGTGTCGGATCCCGTCGGTGTGCCTGATTTCTTCGCCACAATCTGCGCCGCGGCCCAGGTCGACTATCGCAAGAACCTGTACGCCGGCGACCGCCCGGTCCCGATCACCGACCGCGGCGAACCGATCGCGGCGTTGCTACCGGCGTAGTGCTCGATGCAGTGGCGGCGAGACGCGGCAGGAAACGAATGGTGGAGGGCCGCAGCGTTTTTGAAGCAGTTTTTAGTAGATTGGCGGTCGAGCACCTGCCAGAATAGTCGGGTCATGATCACAGCATCGGTGCCAATCGGAGAAAAACAGTGAGCCTGCGGACGTTATCATTCCTCGCCAGTATTGCCTTTTGTCTTCAGCCGAATGTCGCATCACGCGCCGATGACAGCCTTCCGCAGGTTCAGTCCTCGGAGCATCTGATTGCCACCGAGCTTGACCAACACGCAACCGATATCCGAGCGGTTGATCGACGATTTCTAGACGCCCAGGATCGCTTGGAGAAATCGTACATTCAAGAACGGAAATCGCTCCGCGAAACGCTGATGCGACGTTTAAATAAGCGAAAGAAGGCCCATACGGAGGACGGGGACTTAGACATCGCCGTTGCCATCCGCGATCACATCGAACGAATTGAAGCAACCAAGATTGTTCCACCGAATCAGAAGTCGACGCACGCGATCGGCTCGCAACCGGCCGGAGCTCCTGCCATCTTGGGGACTTGGCGTTGGAACAACGGTGTGGATATCGAGAATCTGGTCAATGGACAAACCAATGGCGCCGGGACTTGGCGATTGATCGATCCAAAGAAACAGACCTACGAATTTCGTTGGAAACGGATTCCCCCGGATCGGGTCACGCTTTCGCCAAACGGTCGCGTTCTGGAAGGAACGAAGGCTCACGATCCAAGCTTTCGGGTGTGGGCGGTCCGCATCGATTGAGCGATTCGTTGAATCGTAACCCCTATCGATCACCGTCCACCGAATCGGTTGCCGAGCCGTCTGTTTCTCCGCCGCGTCATTCCGTGATTCGGTTCTGGTTGTACTTCCACGTTGCAGCGGTCGTCCTATCCGGCGTCTTCTCTCTCGTTGACACCCGCGTCCTTCTGGTTCCGCAGGCTGCAGGCGAGATACTTCAATGGTTTGTCTTTCCTCTCTTCGCCGCTTTCTTGATTTGCCCCGTCGCCATTGTGATTTGCACGCTTCGATCGTCCCTCAGCTCCGAAATACGTTTCGCAGTATTCGCCCTCGAAACCATCGTCTTTTTTGCCCACCTCTATTGCTTAGTTCCAGCGATCCAGTAACGCGACAATCTAGCCAGAAGGGATGTCAATATTATTACTGAAGGATATCTAAAAAATACACTGGCTCCTCTCTCCCCGAAAAACGTCGAATTCGCGAAGCGTCGTTCGTTTTTTGAAGGGAGGGGCTGGGGGTGGTCGGCAACACATATGGGCCGCAATGGTATCGAATGGAACTGCCCGCCCGTATGCTCAACGATGAGTGATTTGAGCTGCAAATTCGATCATCAGCCCCCTCATCCCCAGCCCTTCTCCCCCACAAATCGACAAGCAAGCTTGTTACGATTTGCGGGGGAGAAGGGTGCCATTATGTTGTAGGACGCTAAAGCCTGTTGCGTTGATCAGCGGTGGCTGACCGGCATGATGTTGCTGCCGACGCGCGTTCAATCTTCTTTGCCCTCCCGTTGCTTCCCACCATGAATCTCTATCCCATCCGCCTGGCGTCCGCGATTGCGTTTTGCTTCTTGCTCGGTTGGTCCGTTCGCGGTGAGTCCCGCGCAGCGAACGCCCTCGGCGAAACGATTTCTCAGTACTCCATCGCAGGCGTCGTACGGTCGTCGATCGGAGTCACCCGCACGGACACGCCCATCCCGTGTTTGCTTTCTCCCGAAAGCCTGGATGCCGACTCGAAGAAGTTTCACATCCTGCTGGTCGGTGGTCTCGACGGGGACCTCGCCTCGGTTCGACTGGCGCTCGAGTCGATGGTCGCGTTTCAAAAGGATGAAAAACTCTCGAAACGCTATACTGTTTCTTGTGTCCCTTGCGCGCGCCCCGACGCGTTGGATCACGAACCGATCCATGCGCAGTCGTTTCCACCGAGTGGGAATGCATACAACCAACCGGACAATGACGTCGCCCATTATCTTTGGCGGTGGATCGGCATGCACGCCCCGGATCTGGTGATCGATCTCCGCGGTGACGGCAGCGAAGCATGGGTTTATCCGAACCAGCCGGTGAAACTGTTGGAAGCGATCCGGTCGAATGGATTGGACATCAGCGACCGGCTGGCCAAACCGGACTCGTTGGTCGCCGCGCTCGCCCAGAGCAAGCCGTCGGGGACGGGATCGATTCCAGCATTGCAAACCGGCAGCCGCCAAGCGATTGCCTGGATCACCACCGCACTCGATCGCGTGTCGCTGCCGCCTTCGCAAGCCCGCAACGAGATCAAGCGTCGACTGGCGCGATCGCCGCTTGAAATTGCTCAGGAACTGTCGTTGGTCTATGGGCATCAACTCGATAGCGTCCAGTACATCCCCGCCCTGGCCGTGATCGGTCGCATGCGAGTGGGCGAATTGACGGACGACCCTCAACCGTTGCGCGACGCCATCAAGCTGGGTGCGCCGTATCTCCGCGGGGAAAAGGAATCCATGCCGCCCAAACTGAACGGCAGCACGTTGTCGGGACACCTCGTATTCTCAGAACTTGCCCGACGCACCGGTGACAACCGCTGGACGAGCCTGGCGAAGAAGGCGGCCGATGACGGGTTCGACGCCGACGGTCGGCCGAAGGAGTCGATGCCGTTTCACAATGAAATGAGCGATGCGGTTTTTATGGGCTGTGCGATTCTGGCCGAGGTCGGTGCGCTGACCGCGGACGCCAAGTATGTGGAGCAATGTGTGCGGCACTTGCAGTTCATGCAGACGCTCTGCCTCCGCGATGATGGCCTGTACCGTCACTCGCCGCTCGATGAAGCCGCCTGGGGACGCGGCAACGGTTTTCCGGCGCTCGGGATGGCGTTGTCATTGAGTGCCATTGCAGAAGACACGCAAGCCCATCGCGTGTTCTTGGATTCGTATCGAGACCATTTGCAGGCTTTGAAACAACACCAGGACCCGACGGGCGCTTGGCATCAGGTGATTGATCGCGAAGAGAGTTACCGAGAGTTCACCAGCACCTGTATGATCACGTTCGCAATCGTTCGCGGTCTGCGACGGGGATGGCTTGCCCCACAGGAATGGACGCCCGTGGTGGAAAAGTCTTGGTCCGCGATCAAGTCACGGATCGGATCGGGCGGACAACTTGTCGATGTTTGCACCGGAACCGGAAAACAGAAGACGGTTCGAGATTATTATGACCGCACGGCGATTCTCGGCCGCGATGACCGTGGCGGTGCCATGGCATTGCTCGTTGCAACCGAGATCGCGTATTGGGAGAAGGAATGATGCGTTTGATTTGTCGTGCCGTTTTGTTGTTGTTGATGGGGCCGCTCGCAGCGACCGTGATGGCTGACCAGACGGGCATCCACTTCTACGTTTCCCCCGACGGGCTGGATACGCAATCGGGTGCTTCGCAGCAGCCGTTTGCCTCGATCGCACGGGCGCAGCAAGCGGTGCGAGAGGTTCGTGCCGCCGGTGGTGATCAAGCCGTGACGGTTCACCTGCGCGGCGGTCACTATCGATTGAACCAGACGATCCAATTTACTGCAGCCGATTCGGGAGCTTCACCGCAGCGTCCGGTGCGTTATCGCGGCGAGCCCGGTGGCGAAGTGATCTTGTCCGGCGGACGTGCGATCGATGGATGGCAGTTGGATCCAGAGCACCCCGGGTTGTGGAAGACACGCGTCGCGGCGCCGCGATCCGGGGACGACGAAGATTGGCGATTTGAACAGTTGTGGATCAATGGACGTCGGGCGACGCGAGCGAGGACGCCGAACGATGGGGAGTTTTTCACATTGTTGGGCGTCGGTGAAATGCCCCTGCAAGCGTCGCCTCCGAGGCTGAAGCATACCTTCGCCACCCGCGCAAGCGACTTGGATTCGCTGCAAGACACGGATTCGGATGCGCTCCACGATGTCCAAGTCGTCGTCTATCACAAATGGGACACGACGCGTGAATGGTTGCAATCGTGCTCGCCCGGCGACGGCTCGTTCACGACGCACGGCTCACCGATGAAGTCTCACAATCCGATGAACCGCGATTGTTTGTACTTCCTCGAAAACTATATCGGTGCACTCGATACCGCCGGCGAATGGTTTTTGGATCGGCAGGGATGGTTGTTTTACCGTCCGCGCGAAGGCGAGACGATCGAGACGGTCAACGCGGTGGCCGCCGAACTGCCGCGTTTGTTCGAATTCCAAGGTGACGTCGACGATCCCGAACGGCACGTCAAACACATCCATTTCGAAGGACTGACACTGCGGCACGCCGAGTATCGCATTCCCGGTGAAGGCATTCGTCCGAATCAAGCGGCGATGAACGTCGATGCCACCGCGATCCAGCTCGATGGTGCCCGCCAGATTCACTTCACCGATTGCGCGATCGAACACATCGGCGGCAGCGGATTTTGGTTTCGCCAGGCGTGTCGCGATTGTCGCGTCGAACGAACGCGAGTCTTTGACGTCGGTGTGAGTGCGGTGCGGATCGGCGAGACAGAGTTGGTCCCCGAGCCGGTGCGGACGTCGGGAATCACGGTCGACAACTGCATCCTCCACCGCGGCGGGCGAATCTTGCCGTGTGCCGTGGGGGTCTGGATCGGGCACAGCAGCGACAACGCGATCACGCACTGTGACATCGCCGATTTTTACTACACCGCGGTGTCGGTCGGTTGGCGTTGGGGTTATGCCGACAGCGGTGCGAAACGCAACCGCATCGAGTTCAACCATCTGCATCACATCGGTTACCGCATTCTCAGCGACATGGGAGGCGTTTACACGTTGGGGCCGTCGGAGGGGACCCGTGTCAGCGGCAACGTGATCCACGACGTCTATGCGACCCGCTACGGCGGTTGGGGGCTGTATCCCGACGAGGGCAGTTCGCACATCGTGTTCGAGAACAACTTGGTGTACGACGTCCGCGACGGCGGGTTTCATCAGCACTATGGTCGCGAAAACATCGTCCGCAACAACATCCTGGCGTTCAGTGAAGAAGGCCAAGTCGCGGTGACGCGGGCCGAGCCGCATCTCTCGTTCACGTTCGAGCGGAATTTGGTTTACTTTGACGAAGGTCGGTTGCTCGGTTATTCCGGCTGGAACAACGGTTCCAAAGTCGCGATGGATCACAATCTTTATTGGCGTGCCGGCGGCCAGCCCTTCGACTTCGCCGGCAAGACGTGGCGGCAATGGCGTGACGCGGGCCACGATCAAGAGTCGATCATCGCCGATCCGATGTTTGTCGACGCCGGTCAACGAGATTTCCGACTGCGGCCTGGATCGCCAGCGTCCAAGATCGGTTTCGTCCCGTTCGACATCACGTTGGCTGGGGTTCAAGGCGATCGGGCTTGGAAAGATCTCGCCGCGGCGACAACTTTCCCCGAGCCCTATCAGGTTCCGCCGCCGCAACCGATCGACGTTCGCGATCATTTTGAAACCGATCACCCACTGTCACTGATGAGTCTGGCGACATTGTCAGACGAAGGCCGTAAGTCACTGTTTTCCGTCGTACCGACACCTGGTGGCAAAGGCCGCAGCTTGAAGGTGCAAGATGCGGTGGACATGCGGGCTGCGTTCAATCCCCATTTTTATTGGGATCCCCATTACACGCAGGGGAAATCGAGATTGAGTTTCCGCATCCGTCTGGAACCGAGCGTCACGGTGTCGTGTGAATGGCGCAGCAGCACCAGTCCGTATCAAACCGGTCCAAGTCTGCAGTTGAGCGAAACCGCGGTGTACAGCCGTGGCCAAAAACTAATCGACATCGAAGCGGGGACTTGGTTGCAGGTCACGATGGAATCGATGCAAGGCATTCGCAATGCTCGTTGGCAGGCGACGTTTGTGTTGCCCGACGGCCGGCGGCAGCAGGTGACGGATCTGACATGTGATCCCGACTGGACCGAGACCCGTTGGGTCGGTTTCATCGCGTCGGCGCGCAGCAATGGTGCGTTCTATCTGGACGACGTCGAGATGCAGAACGAGTGAGTTTGTGCGTGTCAGATCTGTTCTGAGTGGATGGTTTCGGCCAACGGCCGTTTACATCCATAGCCTTGGGCATCGCCCTGCGGATTACCCAATTTCTGCATCAAGTCGTAGGTGATGCCCGGAGGGCAGGCACAGTGTTTGCCGGCGGTGTGAACCGCCGGTTGAATGTCGCCTCCACCACTCCAGCCCTGGAAGGGCGACACAGTCCAGGCGGCGGTCTCGACCGCGTGCTTACTGTGTCGGCCTTCCAGGCCTGCGGCGAAATTGCATTGGAATCCGGGCCCTGACGGGCCCGGCAAACACTCTATCAGCCCGCTGGGCTTTGCATACTGAAGGGGTTGGTCACCTTGCTGACTTTTGCGATCGGCCGCGTTTAATTGACCCACCATGCGATTGACAAAGAATGTTGTGCATGGCCGTTGGCCAAATCAAACCTCATTGCGATGAGGTTCCTGGGGCGGCACAACCCTCGCAAATGCTCGGTTTGCTTGCCCCAGGCTATGGATATGCATGCCCTTTGGGCAAAAGGCGACTTGTGTAGATACCAATGCCTGGCAGGAGGGTCGAGCGAAGCGAGGGGAGGTCGATTGTACAAGTGACCGATTTGATCGTAGCGGAAGGCGCCAAGACTTTTGCAGCGTGAGCCCTCTCTGGCGTTTGCTTGCTGCGCAAACGCCGTCTCTCCCAAAGGGAGAGAATCAAAATGGGTGGCCAAAAGCTGCCGCTATACAATCGATGTCCCCTGCGGTGTGGCTTCTTCACGATTGTCTTACTTCGTCGATTCTTTTCTCAGAAAGTCATATTCCGGCGAAACACATCTGCCTTTGGACGACTGATACACCAACCGCAGCGACGCTCGGCTTTCTGGATAACGTCCCTTGTCGTCGGTCGCCTGTTCCCACTGCCGCAGTTTGCGGCGATGTTCGTTCAGCACGGAATCGTAGTCGGGGTTTTCCGCCAGATTGACGGTCTGGTGGGGATCCGTTGTCAGCTCGTAGAGCTCTTCTTCGGGGCGATGTTCCGCATCGTAGTACGACGCCTGCAACGGGCTGAGTTTTCCGGCGGCGAGCAGCTCGCGCAGTGTGACGAATGTCGGATAGTTTTCGCGGTACTGCGGCTGGTAAAGGGCGCGATCGGTTTTGTAGTTTCGGATGTATCGGAACTTGTCCGAACGCACGGTGCGAATGCGGTCGATCGCATTGCCCATCCGGTCGCGGGCTGAAATCACGTATCGACGTGGTTGAAAGTCGTCGGCGAACAGATCGCGTCCCTCCATGAACGGCGGGATGTCAAT
This sequence comes from Stieleria sedimenti, assembly GCF_025060895.1. Lineage (GTDB taxonomy): Bacteria > Planctomycetota > Planctomycetia > Pirellulales > Pirellulaceae > Stieleria > Stieleria sedimenti. The sequence continues at coordinate 42,847 of NZ_JANZKV010000039.1, forward strand.
TCCCGCCAGTCCGAGTGACGTGGTGGTGATGTCGATTCCGCTGACCAGGTCCGACCGTGTTTGGCCATGATTGGTGATTCGATCGGTGCCACCGGGCCACTGAACCACCAAAGGAATCTTGGTGCCGTCCTCGTACAAGAACTGTTTCGCTCGGGGTAGCGGGCTGCCGTGGTCGGTGAAGAAGAACACGGCGGTGTTTTCCCACAGTCCGTACTCTTTCAGTGCCGACAGGATGGCGCCGACTTGCGCGTCGGTTTCGGCAATTTGTTCGTAGTGCCGTGCGATCGCGTTGCGGAACACGGGGTGATCGGGATACTGCGGCGGCACGGTCACTTGATCTTCCGAGACGCGACTGATCGCGGGATACTTGGATCCCGTCTCGCCTTCGATCTTTCCGCCTTTGAGTTGGATTTGGCCGAAGAACGGTTTGCCTTGCAATTGTTTTAACCAGGAAACGTCACGGCCAACCATGTGGCTGTTGACTTGTTTGCGGGTGGGGCGATTGAATCCGGGCGAGTACAGGATATCTCGATCACGGGCGAAATTGTAATCGTCTTTTGCTTCGTTGAACGTCAGGTATCCGGCATCACGAAAGAGTTCCGGGACGGTCACCACACCGTCGGGCAATGGTTTTTTGATCATGGTGCGATGTTGATGCAGACCGTGGGTCGTTTGCATCGTGCCGGTGATCAAGGCCGATCGGGTGGTGGAGCAAACCGGGGCCGGCATGTAGGCGCGGGTGAACTTCACGCCGCCGCTGGCCAGGCTGTCGATGTGGGGCGTCTCAGCAATCCGATCGCCGTAGCATCCCACCCAGTCACTCATGTCATCGACATAGATCCATAAGATGTTGGGTCGTTCCGCCCGGGCATTGCCAATCAGGAACGAACACAGCGCCGCAGCCACAACGGCTGCGAGGTGAGGAAGACGCAAACGTGGTCGAAACGGAAAATTCATCATGCAAAGGGGCGAGAGGGGGAGAGACGGTCAAACATCGCCAGTGCCGCACCGCCAATCGGTCCGCGCGACGTTCAGGAGGGATGCCGTTTCTATGATAGCTGCCTTTCGCCGGTTCGTTCGAGGCCCAAGCCACGGACTGCGAGGACCGAATCGCCGTCCCCGTCGGGATGAGTGGTCGGGCAATCGTTCCAGGTCTCAGATCCAACCGACTCACGCGCCCGTGGCTTCGCCTCGTGGTTCTTCAATCTTTGTCCAGACAAAGGATTGAAGTGGCGGCAAGTTCATCGGGATGATTTCCGTCTCGGGAGGGCCGAACAGAGGGCGGGCGTAGTCTTTCACATCGGACGCCAATTGATAGGCGATGAACACGCCGCCTGGACGGAGCACCTCGTGGACCGATTGGGTGATCCGCTTGGCATCCATCGGCGACAGATAGCTGAACGGGATGCCCGAAATGGCCACGTCGACCGTTCCGAAATCATGGCGAGCGACGATGTCGATCAAGTCGCAGGCGTCGGCGATTTCAACCGTCAGCCGAGGGTCGGTGATGGTACCCAGCGATTCGGCAAAGGCATCTGTTTTCTCGATCGCCAGAAGCTGTGCATCCGAACGCATCGAAGCCAACAAAGCTTGCGTCGTGCCACCGTCTCCCGGTCCAAGCTCGATGAGACGGCTCGCCTGACGGACGCAATCGCGATCGGCCAAGTGCTCCCTCAAGAACGGTGAACTGGGGCATAGCGTGGCGACTTCCATCGGGTTTCGCAGCCATGCTTTCAGCACGCACCATACACGCTCGGCGAACGACGGCTGTGCCGAGGGAGTGGGGGCGGAGACAGGCGGGGGCGTTCCAGGAGGCGTGGAACAGGGAATGGCGGTGGGCACGGGGGGACCGTTGGAGGGAGGGTTCGTTGGGGGGGAGATTAATTGGAATGGTTGTCGACGTAGTTCTTGACGAACTGACGCAGATCTTCTTGTTCGCACTCAAACCCCATCTGCTCGGCCTGTTGGAGTGTTTGTTCGCCGCTCATCCCCTGCTCGGCGGCAAGGTGCATCATCACCATCGCCCCGGCGCGTTTCCCGCTTTTGCAATGGGCGAACACGGGTTTGGGCAACGTAACATAGTGTTGGCGAAACCGATCGACGCGTTCGTTTTCCATCGAGCCCATGGCGACGGGAACGTGCAGGTAGTCCAAGCCCTGTGCTTCCACTTGCTTTCCTTCGGCGTCTGGTGAAAGCGGCTGATCGTCTTCACCCTCGGTGCGGAAGTTGATCACCGATTTGTAGCCCTGCTCGTGGAGCCGTCGGAGTTCGTCTTCAGTCGGTTGGCCGCCAACGGTCACTTCGTCATTGATCTTCATCGTGTCTTGCATGGAGTTCTCCTTTAAATGGATCGAGTGCCACGGCGTCGATTCACCCTTTGGCGGTTCGACCCGTGCAACTTCGACGAGGGCAATTTCGATGAAGACAGAGAGCAACTGACGTACCGACTGGCGGTGGAAATGGCTGCGACGCGAAAACGTCGGCACATCTGGTCTCTCGGCAATCAGGTTGGTTGCCGGGGATGCAGGGGGCTAGCCGGCCCAGAAAAACAGCGCCATCAAGTAGGCGAACAGGCCGACCGGGTAGACGAATCCCACATTGGCCATGTTGGAACCGGTCAGGTTGTCGAGGGCTTCTTGGGTGTCGTTCAGCTCACCGAGTTGTCCATCCCGTTTGGAGGCCGCGTAGACGGCAAAGAAGCTGACCATTTCCGGGATGCTGGTGACGACTCCGAGAATCCAGCCGGCGATCGCGGGGCGCACCTTCAACTCTTCGACAACCGTTTTGGTGGCATCGCCCAGGAACATTCCGGCAACCGCGATGGCGATCAACGTGGTCACCCCCAACGTGATCCCGATGTGAAGACTGCCGACAGCCTCCAACGACTCCTCTTTTTGTTTGGCGGGGCGATTGACTCGCCTGTCCACCAATTGATAGACGACAAAGAAACCCAGCAGGACGGGAACCAGGTACCACTGGCTGTCCATGCCCAATTGCATCAGCACGATGGGGACGGCGACGGCCAAGCCGGCAAACAGAATTTCGTCGAGAAATCGGATGTTGAAGAGCTTGCCGAATTGCCGGTAAAAGGTCACCGCCAACAGCATCAGGACGACGTTGATGATGTTGGAACTGGCGATGTTCCACAGCCCCGCTTCCCAGACGCCGGCCAGCCCCGCGGCGACCAGACAGACCAATTCGGGCACGGAGGTCGCGTATCCGGTCAATTGGCCCCGCGCCTTGGCGCTCCAATTCATCGCTCCGGCGATGTGGTCGATGCCGCGCAGCAACCCGTACTTGACGAGCAAGATGATCGCCGCGGCGGAGACGATCATGGTCAGCGCAGGCATTACGTCAATCACTAGGGACTGGGGGAAGGCGATGGGAAACGTGAATCCTCCAATATAGGCTGAATCGCAAATGGTGCCAGATGCGAGGGCGGGACTCCGCAATGGTTGGTGTCCAGCCCTGAGGGACCGTCCAGCTCAAGGCGATCGCTTTTTCGAGTACGATGGCCGTTCCGGGCTGTCGTCCGAAGGGCTCGCCCCGACGAGCTCGAAAGGACGTCGTACAACGCTCCGCTGACCGCATCACACTCAATCGACGAGAACGACCATGAATTCCTCCGCTTCGGCGTCCGACAAGCCGCGGTCGCCGGGTCGCTTGATTCGCTTTGCCATCATTTCGATCGCGATCGTCGCCTTATGTGTTTGGATGATCTTTCCGCCCCTGGAGACACTCCGGTTTCAAAAGTACACGGTGGCGTCGACTCAACCCTTGTCGCTGCCATTGGTCTCGCTTCCCGATGTCGGTTCACGACCCATCCTGGCGTTTTCGGCCGACGGGCAATTGGCCGCCTACTTGTCGAAACGGGCTGATGGAGTCGACGGAGAACTCGAAACACAGATCACCGTCATCGACTTACAAACGGGAACGCCCACCGCGGGGCCGCTGGCGGTTGCGAATTCCCGCACGCCGCCGCACCTGAATTTCAGCCGCGACGGAAACGTTCTCGCCGCGGCCGGTGCGACGGAGGTCCGCGTCTGGGACCTTCGTGATTCGCGCGAGATCACGACGATTGCGGTGCCCGATGTTCGTCTGCAATCACGCCGGTTCGTGGCAGTCAACTCCGATGGCACCCTCATCGCAACGTCTGTTCAAGAGCCGGACGGTGATCCCGGGCTGTGGGTGTTTGGGTGCGAAACGGGGCAGCCACTGATCAAGATGGAGCGTACGTCGGGGACCGCCAACGACGATCGATTCGTGTTCCACCCTACCCAAAACCAGTTGATCGGTGCCGCCGATTCCGACACCGCGGACACCCATCTGTGCGTCTGGGACGTGCAGTCTGGGAAGGTGATACAAGAGATCGTTTCCCGTGAAGACTGCCAAACGCTCGCGTTCGCGTTCGATCCCGGCGGTGACCATCTTGCCGTCGCGATGTATCACGCATCCCGCGAATACTATCCGTATGCGACGACGATCTTTGACTTGGAAACCTGGGCGCCGGTCACGAAAATTGACAACGGAAACTACGTGTTCTGGTTGGCGATCAGCCCCGATGGCAACCACGTCTCGCTCGTCGATGGCAGCGGCGAGGCCTCACTGTGGTCCACCACAAGTGGCATTCGATTGCAAAACTTTCAACTGGGGCTGCCCAGTGCGACCGCGTTCAGCGGAGATGGTGGCGCGTTGCGATTGCTGACCAACTCCGACGATCAATCCGATTCGGCGGAAATCGTGACGCTGCGAGTGGCCGAGTAAGAAGACGCAACGGATGGAAACAAGTGGCGGGTCTGGCTTCGTTACCGCTTGTTGCGAAGACGACGTCCTCGGCGCCCCAGGCCGACCGTCGCGCCAACGGCCAGCAGGAAACCGACGGCCGTCGGTTCCGGGACTGCGGTGATCGAGAGGGTCCGAAGCGAATACCCTTGCGCGGCGACGAGACTGGATAATTGGTCTTCATAGGCCCCGACCAGCGTCGAAAAATTGTCGTAGCGATCACCCGCACCGGCATCGGCTCCCTCGGGCACGTCGATTCCCATGTGCGTGCCGATCAGCCCGATCTGTCCGTCGATTTCGATCAGCGCAGCGTTGCCCGAGTCGCCGCCGAGCATGCCGATCTCGTCACGCCCCAGACCTCCCGTCCCACCATTGGTATCCGTGTCATAGGAAAACCGAATGGTGATGGTGTCGCTGCCGCCGGAATCAAATTGGACGATTTCCAGTCCATCGATGACATTGCGGCCGGCGCGACGTTGAGCATCAAAGGCAAAGAATGTTTGCCCCAGCAGCGCCGCGAGTTCTCCCACCACAATCGGAACCGGCACGATGCTCGGGTCGACATCGGACGAGAGGGTGTGAAGCTGGACGTCGCTGCCGACCGCGGGTTGACCGGGAATAGCAGTCAATAGCTTTTGCGAGCTGATCGATTGGTAGGTTCGTTCCATCCCGTCGGTGCCCCGGAACGTTACTTCGGCGGTGCCGACATGTGCGGCCGTCACATAGTGCCGTGGTGTGATCAAAACGGCTGGCTGAAGTGCCACGCCAGAAAGCTGAGATTCATCAACCAGAAACGACGGGTTCGGCGTTCCGTCACTCAAAAACCTGTCGTGAAATTCCGGATCCAGTCCGTTGATAATCGCGGCGGAACTGTGCGGATGGAGCCACAACAGGGCTATCCCAAGCAGGAGATGCCGACAGATTGAATTCACGACGATCTTCTCGCACAAACAAGGGACCCGGGGAAAGTCAAAACCGCTCCCTACCGTACTCCATCGGCCCAGACGCATCAAATTGCTGGTGAAACGTCGGGACCGGCGGAGGGGGGAGGAGAGAAAAGACAGGTAGGAAGATTTTTGGGGTAGGAAGATTTTGTCGTCTCATGCTCGCCGTACCCTATCCCAGCCCCTCCAAAAACCGTTCCGCGTTCTCGATGTGCCGGTTGCGTTTGTCGGCGTCCATCTTTTTCGCCATGCTGCACATCATCGCCCAGCGTGGGTTCTTGCCCAGTTCTCGGTGATGGTTCCAAATCCATCGCCAGTACAGTCCGTCCCAGATGTCGCACCAGGGAGCGGATTTGTAGTGGCTCATCTTTCGAATGTACGATGAACCCGAAAAGTAGGGCTTGGTGGTGATCAGACCGCCGTCTGCGTTTTGGCTCATCGCATACGCGTTGGGAACCATCACCCAGTCATAGCTGTCGACGAACAGTTCCATGAACCAGCGATAGATGTCGTCGGGGTCGATTTCACACAGAAACATGAATCCGCCCAGCACCATCAATCGTTCGATATGGTGGCAGTACCCCGTTTGCAAGACACGCTGAATCGTTTCATCGATCGGGTCGATTCCCGTTGTCGCGTCATAGAAACATTTCGGCATCGGTCGGTGGTGTTGCCAATGATTGGTCGTCCGCATCTTGACGCCCAAGTCTTGATATGTCGCGCGGATGAACTCGCGCCAGCCGATGATTTGCCGCACGAATCCTTCCAGTGAGTTCAGCGGCACATCGTGGTCCTCGGCGTAGTTCAACGCCTTGTTGAGGACCTCGTCCGGCGTCAGCAAGCCGATGTTGAGTGACGGCGTTAGCACACTGTGCCAGAGCCACGACTGGCCCTCCACGATCGCGTCTTCATAGTCGCCAAAGTTTGTCAGCCGCTTGTCCAAGAATTGTTTCAGCCAGTAGCGTGCCGAGGCGCGAGAGGTGGGATAAAACAGCGTGTCGAGAGAGCCGGGATGATCGCCGAATCGATCTTCGACGTAACTCACTGCTTCCTCATCAAACTCATCGCGTTTGGGCTCTGGAACGGGCGGAATTGAGGAGAGTTCTTGCTTGGGGACCTTCTTGCGATTGTCCTCGTCAAAACTCCATTGATCACCGACCGGGTCATCGCCGTCCATCAACACGTCCAGCCGCTTTCGTTGCCACTTGTAAAAGTCGGCCATGAACCAGCGGTTTTTATCGGACCGATACTCGCTGTTCTGTTCCGGCGTGTTCAAAAAGCCGGGGTTGGGGAGTATTTCCAGATCCAGATTCAGTTCGTCACAAACCGCCTGCACGCGTTTTTCAAAAATAAAATCGGTCGGATGGGCGATTGCAAGGGTTTGGCCGTCGCGCTCTTTCGCCGGAATCGCTTGCTTGAGTTGATCCGCCAGTTTGGGGTTCTCGCGGTCGTAGTCGACGTACCGAGTGCTGAAACCCTTGTCGATCAGTTCCGCTTCATAGCGTTTCATCGTTGCCCGGTGCAGCCACAGCTTTTGCTTGTGGAAAGTTGCCGGGTATCGCCAGTCGCCAAAAAACAGTGAGTCTTCCAGCAACACCACCCGCGACGGTTTCAGACGCAGTCCCGGGTGATCGGAAAACAGTTGATTGGGAAGGATGGCCAGGATCAACGCTGTCACCTCGGGAGGAGTGGGATGTGATTCACAATCGTTTGATTTCGCGGTTGCACTGTAGCGAAGTGGTAATTCTCAGTCGGTCGACAGGGGTGAATCCGCGCGTCGCTTGTCACGCCCCTAGAGTTTCGCCGGGCAACCACAACATTTCTACACACGGAGACTGACATGGCTGAAACGCAAGAGACGAAGAACTGGCCCGAATTGGCGATCGGACTGTACGACAAGCTGACCGGCCGCAATGCCGAGATCAGCTACTCGTTTGACAATTTTGAATTGAATGTCCCCAGTTCAACCGCACCGGATGCACCGAGCGCCCATTGGAAGATGAACGGAACGATCCGCATTTCGACCCGCGATGGTGCCGCCGGCCAAGCGAGCTGATGGTGGACAATCGTGATGCGTTAACGCTGGAAGGCTTGTTGGAATTTGAAGTCCAGGGCCGCTGTTTTTCAGTTTCAGCGGAACCGGAGTTGATCGTCGTCGATTTCCCGGACGTGCAATCACTTCTCGCTGTGACTCGGAACGCAGGTCCCGGCATCTCTCTTCGCTCCCAGCTCAATCGGGTCGGCGAATGGTTGGTGCGGACGGAAAACAAGCTGGACTTGCGGATCGATGGTGAGACTGTCGGGTCGCTCGGATTTGGTGTGCCGTCGGGCCTCTGTTTACTATTGGGCGTCGGGCATTTCCGAGTCGCCTTTCTGACCTTATTGCGGTCGATGTTCTAGAAAGTGGGATGGGCTTCCAGCCTGCCATCTCGATTTCAACAAGCCGGAAGCCTATCCCATCGCAGGGGCAAGTCGTCGGAAGCCTCTCCGGCGATCACTCGACCGCGGCACGGTATAGCGTCTCGTTGTGTTTGGCCGACGCAAATAGGTCAACGATCGGGTTGGGATAGTCAACACCGATCATGCAGTTGAATTGCTGCTGTTGGTCGCGTGACATTTCCCAAGGACGATGGACGTGTGAGTTTGGGACCTTGGCTAGCACCGGCAACCAGTGACGGACGTAATCCCCATTCGGGTCATAGTCGGCGGATTGTTTGAGGGTGTTAAACCAACGAAAGCCGCGAGCATCATTGCCCACGCCGGCGGCATAGTTCCAGTTCCCGTAGTTGCTGCACGGGTCATAGTCGATCAGCATCGATTCAAACCACTCCGCGCCCATTCGCCAGTCGATGCCCAAGTTTTTGGTCAGGAAGCTCGCGACGTTTTGGCGGCCGCGGTTGGACATGAATCCGGTCGCGGAGAGTTCTTGGAGATTGGCGTCGATCAACGGATAGCCGGTCTGCCCCAATCTCCAGCGGTCGAATTCCGCCCAGTGTTCGCGCCAGGGCAACGTTTGCTGTCGCAGTCCGCCGGTTTGAAAAACGTGGGCGCCATGCTTGGCGGTGATGCAGGCGAAATAATCACGCCAGAGCAGTTCAAAAACCAACCAATACGTCGACTCATTCTTCACTCGCTGCTGTTCATAGCGGCAGACTTCTTGATGAATCCGCCGTGCCGAAATGCAGCCGGTCGCCAGCCACGGCGAGAATTTTGATGAATCATCGGCGCGCAACATGCCGTTTCGCGTCTGCTTGTAATGTCGCAACTGGTCGAGTTGCCAGATGTAGGTTTCGATCCGTTGCAGCCCCGCCGTTTCGCCTCCGACGTATCGCATCACCGCACGCTCATCGTGCCGCGGTTCCGGAATCTGGAGTTGCGGGATCTGATCAATCTCAACGGAACCGATTCGTGAGGAGAGTTCATCGTTGGCCGCGGGAATGGCGTTCGGTTCGTCGAGCGGCCTTGGAGGAACGATGCGGTTCTCAACCTTCCGGCGGAATTTTGAAAACACCTCGGGGATGTCGTCGATCGGGAACGGCAGGTCGTCGATTGCGTAAAGCGTGCAGGGTGAAGCGATATGCAATGGAACATCGGCAGCGGAGATGGCCTCACCCACACGTTCTTGGATCGAATTCTCTTCCGGCGCGATCTCTCGGTGGAAATAAACAGCCGCGACGTCCAGCGATTCGATCAACTTTGGCAGCAGTCGTTCTGGGTGCCCGACAAACAGGTGCAACCGTGACCCCGCCGCGTCGAGATTCTCGGACAGGTCGTGCAGGGCCTGGCGGAGGAATCGGATCCGATGGGGGCCGACTCGGTCGAAACCGAATGAGGTTTTGGCGAACGATCGGGGGTCGAGCACATAGATCGGCAGGACGGAGCCGCCCTCCCGCTGGGCGTCCCTGCAGGCCTGGACCAGCGGTGGGTGGTCGTGCAGTCGAAGATCGTTGCGAAACCAAACGAGGTGGTGGGGCATGGGTGTCGAGGGCTGCGGGGAAGATCGGGCTCAGGAACCGGTTGATTGTTGGTTTGGGGCGAGTCCCGGGGCCAGACGAAGGCCGGGGGTGGATGGCCTGGTATCATCCCCTACCTCCTTGTTTCGCCCGTTTGTTTCTCCGATCGATCTTCAGTTGCACGTGAGTCGTCCCGCATTCAACCACGATCGGTCTTTCGAAGCCGGGCGCGTCGACGTCAGCTTCGCCCCCCTGCTTCGGCCGACGTCCAGCGGACTGTATTGCGATGCCGGTGACTTTTATGTCGATCCGACTCGACCGGTCGATCGCGCCGTCGTCACGCATGCCCACAGCGATCACGCCCGCTGGGGATGCAGACGCTATCTAGCTGCCGCGGCCAGCGAGCATCTGTTGCGAATGCGCATCAATGATGACGCGGAATTTCAATTCCTGCACTACGGCGAATCGATTTCAATCGGCGGCGTTCGCGTCAGCCTTCATCCGGCCGGCCACATGCTCGGATCGGCCCAGGTCCGCTTGGAGCACCGTGGCAAGATCGCCGTGGTGACCGGCGATTACAAGCTGCAGCGCGATCCAACCTGCCAGGCCTGGGAACCGGTGCGCTGTCATCTGTTGGTGACCGAAACGACGTTCGGGTTGCCGATTTATCGCTGGCCGTCACCGGAATCGGTTCGCGACGAGATCAATGCCTGGTGGCGGCGCTGTCGCGAAGAGGGAAAGTGTTGCGTGTTGTACGGCTACGCCGTCGGAAAAAGTCAGTCGTTGTTGGCGGGGTTGGACACGAGCTTGGGAGAGATCTACACACACGGTGCGGTCGAAAAGGGGACGCAGGCTTATCGCGACACCGGGGTGGATCTGCCTGAAACACGCTACGTCGGTTCTATGCAGGGGAAACGTGATTGGAGTGGGGCCATGGTCATCGCCGTCCCGAGTGCCCACGGATCGACTTGGATGCGGCGGTTTGGTCGCGTCAGTACCGCGATGGCTAGCGGGTGGATGGCGGTGCGGGGATCGCGGCGACGGCGGGCGATGGATCGGGGATTTGTGGTCAGCGACCACGTCGATTGGCAGTCGCTGCTGGTCGCAGTCGATCAATCTGATCCCGAGACCGTTTGGGCGACGCACGGTTACACCGCCGCGGTGGCGCGGTACTTGAACGAGAACGGACGAAAGGCCGACGCGCTCGATTCGGGGGGACGCCGCGAGGGAGACGAAGACGCAGCCGCGGACGCGGCGGAGCCCGCGTCATGATTCGATTCGCTGAACTTTATAACGATCTGGACTCGACCACCAAGACGAACGAAAAGATCGCGGCGATGGTTCGCTATTTCGCCGCCGCGGATCTTTCCGATGCCGCTTGGGCGACCTCTTTTCTGTCCGGCAACAAACTGCGACGCCTGGTGCCGACATCCCTGCTGCGGGGCTGGGCCGCCGAGCAGGCGAGGATCCCCCCGTGGCTGTTCGAGGAGTCGTATCAGGCTGTCGGCGATCTGGCGGAAACGTTTTCACTGGTCGTGCCGCCCGGGAAAACGACAACGGATGAATCATTGACCCATTGGGTCGAGCATCGATTGAAGCCGCTGCGTTGGATGAGTGACGAAGAACAACACACCGCGGTGCTGCGAATCTGGAACGAAACCCCGGCCCGGTTGCGATTGGTGGTGATGAAGTTGATCACCGGAGCGTTTCGTGTCGGTGTCAGTAAGCGATTGGTGACGCGGGCGATCGCCATGCATGCTGGTATTCCAGCCGACGTCATCTCCCATCGCTTGATGGGAGATTTTGTTCCATCGGCCGAATCGTTCGCGTCGTTGATCGATCCAGAGATCCAAGATACCGTTCCCAGCAAACCCTATCCGTTTTGCTTGGCTCATCCGATCGACAACGAAAAAGGCCCGGAGGTTTTGGGCGATGCATCGGAGTACTTGGCGGAGTGGAAATGGGACGGGATCCGTGGACAAGTCATCCGCCGATCCGGCCAGACATTCCTTTGGTCGCGCGGCGAGGAACTGATGGAGAATCGTTGGCCGGAGATCGAGTCGGCCGCCGAGTCGCTGCCCGATGGGACGGTGATCGACGGTGAGATTCTGGCGGCGATTCCCGGCGGTGCGGTGTTGCCGTTTGCTCAACTGCAGCGAAGGATCGGCCGCAAGAAGGTCGGCAAGAAACTGCTCGCCGAAGTCCCCGTCGTTTTTCATGCGTTTGATGTGATGGAGCACCGCGGTGAGGATGTTCGATCGCTTCGCTTTGTCGATCGTCGTGCCCGCTTGGACGAATTGTTGCGTTCGATCGACCACCCCCATCTCAGCGCGACGCAATTGATCGACGGTGAAAGCTGGAACGCGTGGGCTGACATTCGAACGACCAGTCGCCAGCGGTACGCCGAAGGATTGATGTTAAAGAGAAAGGATGCACCGTACGATGTCGGACGTGTTCGTGGCACGTGGTGGAAATGGAAAGTCGCCCCCTACACGATCGACGCCGTGTTGATTTACGCTCAGAAAGGACACGGCCGACGATCAGGGCTGTTCACCGATTACACGTTCGCGCTCTGGGATGACGGCCAGTTGGTGCCCTTTGCCAAAGCCTACAGCGGGTTGGACGACCAAGAAATTCGAAAGGTCGATCAGTTCGTCCGGCAAAACACCAATGATTCGTTCGGGCCCGTCCGCAGCGTCACGCCGACATTGGTGATGGAATTGGCCTTCGAGGGGCTGCAGCGGAGCGGTCGTCACAAGAGTGGCGTCGCGACACGGTTCCCGCGGATCGTTCGGTGGCGTCACGACAAACGGCCCCAGGATGCCAACACCTTGGCGGATCTACTCGAGTTGTTACCGGAAGACTGACGCGATGCTGAAGAGCGAAAACGAAACGCCCTCGCGCGCCGTCGACCGCTACTTTGCCTCGCTGGGCTGGAAGCCGTTCCGATTTCAGCGAAGTGTTTGGCGAGCGTACCAGCAAGGTGCCAGTGGTCTGGTCCATTCCGCGACCGGGACGGGAAAGACGCTAGCGGTTTGGCTGGGGCCGATCCTGAAATGGTTGCGAGAGAATCCTGATCGGTCCAAATGGAATCCGAAACGGCCTCCGCCGCTGAAAGTGATTTGGATCACTCCGCTGCGCGCCCTCGCCGGTGACACCGAGAGTTCGCTTCGCTCGCCGCTGGAGGCGATGGAGATTCCGTGGCGATTGGAATCGCGGACCGGCGACAGCAAGGCCAGTGTGAAAGCGCGACAGTTGAAGCGATTGCCGACGGCGCTGATCACGACACCGGAAAGCCTGTCGTTGATGCTGACGCACGAAAAGTTGTTGCAGCAGTTGGCCGGTGCCGAAGCCGTCATCGTCGACGAGTGGCATGAGTTGCTCGGTACCAAACGTGGCATTCAAACCGAATTGGCCCTCGCGCGGCTCCGTCGGCTCAACCCCGCGATTCGCATCTGGGGCGTCTCGGCGACGCTGGGGAATCTCGATCAGGCGCGGCATGCACTCGTCGGCGTCGAGAGCGAGCAGCCTGTCGATTTAAGCCCGCACGCGTTAGCAAGGGGTCACGCGGCGCCCCTCGCTGACGCGTCGGGCTACCATGGTCACGTTGATTTCGGAACATCGGCTAAATCGACAGGCCGCGGGCGCGACGTGCGTCTGGTTCAGGGTTACAAACGCAAGCGGCTGAAGTTGCAGTCGCTGATCCCCGATCGCATCGATCGATTTCCCTGGTCGGGTCACATCGGGACAAAGATGGTTCCCCAGGTCGCCGAATTGGTCGACGGTGTCAACAGCGTGTTGATCTTTGCGAACACACGATCGCAGACGGAAATCTGGTACCAGCAGTTGCTCGCACAGCGACCGGATTGGGCCGGACGGATCGCATTGCACCATGGCTCGTTGGACCGTTCGGTTCGCCGCTGGGTGGAAGACGGTTTGCGGGAGGGGTCGCTGCGGGCCGTGGTTTGCACCAGCAGTCTGGACCTGGGCGTCGACTTTACCGCGGTGGATTTGGTCATTCAAATCGGCAGCCCCAAGGGCGCCGCGCGGCTGTTGCAACGCGCCGGTCGTAGCGGACATCAGCCGGACGCGGAGAGCCGATTGGCGTTTGTGCCGACCAACGCGATCGAATTGATTGAATTGGCCGCCGCGCAAGATGCGATCAAGAAAGGTCACTTGGAAGCCCGGCCGCTGATCAACAAACCGCTCGACGTGCTCGCCCAACATGTTGTCACGATCGCGATCGGCGGAGGGTTTCGATCCGATGCGTTGCTGGATGAGATCAGATCGAGTTACGCCTATCAATCGTTGAGCGACGAGGAATGGCGGTGGGTGTTGGACTTCGTCGTGCATGGCGGATCGTCGCTGACGGCGTATCCGGAGTTTCATCGTGTCAAGTTGGTCGATGGCCGTTATCAAGTCAGCGAGCGGCGAACCATCACGGCACACCGGATGAACATCGGAACGATCGTTTCGGATGCCTCGATGACGGTGAAGTATCTCAAAGGGACCACGCTGGGGACGGCCGAAGAGAGCTTCTTGTCCAAGCTTGAGCCCGGCGATCGGTTCCTGTTTGCCGGGCGACTGCTCTCGCTGGTCCGCATCAAAGACAACGCGGCGTACGTCAAACGCGCAACCGGCTCTCCCGATACGGTGCCCAGGTGGATGGGCGGACGGATTCCGCTGTCGAGCGAATTGAGTGCCGCGCTGCGCGGGAAGATCGCCGAAGCAGCTGCCGGTGAGTTGATCGGCAGCGAAATGAAGTCGCTGAGGAACCTGCTCAAACTTCAGCAACGCTGGAGCGTGTTGCCGAAACAGGATGAACTGCTGGTCGAGCGGATTCGATCTCGCGGACGCTATCAACTGTTCCTGTTTCCCTTCGAAGGTCGATTGGTTCACGAAGGGCTGGCCGCCTTGTTCGCCTATCGGATCTCGCGATACCAAAAGACAACGCTGACGATGGCGTGCAACGACTATGGATTGGTGCTGGAATCACCGCATGAAGTCGATGTGAAGGAAGCCATCGAGCGCGGATTGTTTTCGACCGAGGAGTTGGTGGGGGATCTTTACAGCAGCATGAACGCGACGGAGATGGCGAAGCGTCAATTTCGCCAGATCGCTCGGGTTGCCGGTCTGATTCATCCGGGGTACCCCGGGCAACCCAAGAAAGCCAGCCATCTGCAGGCGAGCAGCAACCTGTTTTTCGATGTCTTTCACGAGTACGATCCGAACAATCTGCTGTTGCAGCAAAGCCGACGAGAGGTGTTGGAGTTTCAGCTTGAAGCCAATCGAATGCTCGCGGCGCTGGACCGCATCGGCGAAAGCCGGGTGCTGATCCAGACGCCGCGCAAAGTGACGCCGCTGGCGTTTCCGCTGTTGGTCGACAAACTGAGGGAACGCGTCAGCAGCGAATCGTTGCGGGATCGCGTCGCGCGGATGCAAGCGGAATTGGAAAAAGCGGCGGATCGAACGTTGCCGGGCGACCAGGAATAAACAGAGGCGGAAAAGAATTCAGCAAACGTTGGTGTCTAGCCTTCAGGCGATTCTCAGTCGCTGCGACGCAGCGACAGTGGGCGGCGAAAGCCTGCACACCAGCGTTTTTCTGCGGCACCCTAAGTTTTAACGTTCCCAGAGCACCAGGTCTTTCTATCGTGCCGCACACCATCGACATCCAGCTAGCCGGACAGGTGCTTCGATTGTTTGCCCGGCGCTGCGTTTATTGGCCGGCCGAAGACATGCTGTTGGTCGCCGACACGCATTTGGGGAAAGAGGCCACGTTTCGTCGTCACGGGATTCCGGTTCCGGTCGGCAGCACGCAAGGCACACTGTCAACGATCGCAAGTGTGTTGCGGCAGACGGACGCGACGCGATTGTGCATCCTGGGAGATCTGTTTCATGCGCGGTCATCGTTGTCCGTCGAGATTCGTCATCAGGTTGATGCTTTTTTTGACGAATTCGCACACCTGGAATTTTCGTTGATCTTGGGAAATCATGACGCGCAGGTCGGTCGACTTCCGGCGGCTTGGCCGATCACGGTTCGTGAGCCCGGGTGGTGTATCGGTACGGTCGCGTTGGGGCATCATCCCGGGGAACCTCCCGAGGGAGCCGACTTGTACGTGTGCGGCCATTTGCATCCGGCGATTCGCTTTCGCGTTGGTCGCGAGTCGGCGGGCAAACTGCCATGTTTTTGGCATTCCGCCGGATGCCTGGTCCTGCCTGCGATCGGAGAATTCACTGGGACGCATCAGATTCGCCCGCGACAAAATGACTCGACTTGGTTCATCGCGGGCAACGACATTCACTCGTTGTAGTTTGGCGATCGAGTGCTGTTCCGATCGGGGCTGACAATCGGAGCGAAAAATGGCAATTTCGTGAGGGTGAAGAATTGCTGTGCGTCCGATACCGCTATCATGCGTCTCGCGGTTCCCGCTTTTCACTGACGACCACCACGAACGGGCCATGCTTGCGACAACAGTGCTTTCGACAACAGTTGTGTCGGTTTTCGGCAACATCTTGGCGCTTGACGAGACAGCCGCTCGCGGGCTTTCCATTGCCGTGGCAGGCATGCTGATCGTGATGTTTGCGCTCACGTTCATCAGTCTATTCATCGCCGCATCGCCTCGTATTCTCGCCGCGGTCGCCAAAGTCTATCCGGAGCCTGTCGAGCGTCATCGCAAGCGGCCGGATCCGAAGGGTCAATCTGGTGATGACGAAGTCGTTCTGGCGGCAATCGGATTTGTGTTGCACACCGAGTTTCAGCGTCAGTGCGCGGCCGAAAACGCGACGATGAAGAAAGGATGACGGCGAGAGGAACGTGGGGCAGTTGTTGGCACTGTGGATTGTGAAGGTAATCGATGGATATCCTCCAAGAGTTTATAAAAACGACCGGCTTCTGGTCGCTCGGACCCGGCAACGTGGTCATGATCGTGATCGGGATTGTGTTCATCGCGTTGGCGATCACAAAAGATTACGAGCCGTTGCTACTGGTCCCGATCGGAATGGGTGCGATCGTCGGCAACATCCCGTTGATCGAAGGCATGTCGTTGAGTGTCTACGACATGCATCGGTGGGTGATTGAAGACGGGCAAGTCAATTATCAGCCAGGCAGTGTGCTGAGCTATTTGTATTTTGGTGTGAGCTGGGGCATTTACCCGCCGTTGGTCTTTTTGGGCATCGGCGCGATGACAGATTTTTCCACGATGCTTTCCAATCCGAAGCTTGTTCTGCTGGGAGCGGCGGCGCAAGTCGGCGTCTTTCTGACGTTCCTCGGTGCCATATGGCTCGGATTTGATTTGAAGCAGGCCGGTGCGATCGGGATCATCGGCGGTGCCGACGGGCCGACCGCGATCTTTCTCTCGTCCAAGCTCGCTCCCGAATTGCTCGGCGCGATCGCGATCGCCGCCTATTCCTACATGGCGTTGGTTCCGGTGATCCAGCCGCCGATCATGCGGTTGCTGACCACGCGTGACGAGCGACTGATCCGGATGAAGCCGCCGCGCAAGGTCTCACGCCGCGAAAAGATGATCTTTCCCGTTGCGGCCTTTCTGATTTGCACCCTGGTCGCACCCGGGGCGATGGTGCTGTTGGGGATGCTGTTCTTTGGCAACCTGTTGAAGGAGAGCATGGTGACCGAGCGGTTGGCCAACACGGCGCGGACGGCGATGATCGATATCGTCACGGTCTTGTTGGGTTTTTCCGTCGGCGCCAGCACCGAAGCGAGCACGTTTTTGACGCGGCAGTCCCTGTTGATTTTTGGACTCGGCGCGTTGGCGTTCGCGATTGCCACCGCCGGTGGCGTGTTGTTCGCCAAGTTGATGAACCTGTTTTTGAAAGAAAAGATCAACCCGTTGGTAGGAGCCGCCGGTGTCTCCGCGGTCCCCGATTCGGCCCGCGTGGTGCAGATGGTGGGTCAGCAAGAAGACCCGCACAATTTTTTGTTGATGCATGCGATGGCACCCAACGTGGCCGGTGTGATCGGTTCGGCGATTGCCGCGGGTGTGTTGTGGGCTGTGCTCACCTAGCAGAGCCGGTGCTCACCTAGCTGTTTGTAAGAGCGTGTTTTGATAACGAGGAAAACGACGTGTCGAAAAAGAAAGTCAACTTCATGTGCACCGCATTCCGTGACGGATTTCAATCCGTGTTCGGCGCCCGCGTGTTCACCAAAGATTTTCTGCCGGCAGTGGAAGCGGCACGCGATGCGGGGATCAGTTGGTTCGAAGCCGGGGGCGGGGCCCGGTTTCAGTCGCTGTATTTTTACTGCAACGAGAACGCGTTTGACATGATGGACGCGTTTCGTGAAACCGCCGGGCCGGATGCGAACTTGCAGACGTTGGCCCGGGGCGTCAACGTCGTCGGGCTGGATTCGCAGTCCAGCGACATCGTCAAACTTCATGCCGAGATGTTCAAGAAACACGGCATGACCACGATTCGCAACTTCGACGCGCTCAACGATGTCAACAACCTGATCTACAGCGGCCAGTGCATCGTCGATGCGGGGCTGAAACACCAGGTGTGTGTGACGCTGATGGAGCTGCCGCCGGGGTGCGTCGGTGCCCATGACGCGGCCTTTTACGCCCGCACCTTGCAACAAATCCTCGACGCCGACATCCCCTTCGATGCCGTCTGTTTCAAAGACGCTTCGGGGACGGCGGTGCCTTCGAAAGTCTACGAGACGATTAAGGCGGCGCGACGGATGTTGCCCGCGGGAACCTTTATCCATTTTCACACGCACGAAACCGCCGGCGTTAGCGTGTTGGCCAACAAGGCCGCACTCGACGCGGGGGCCGATGCAATCGATTTGTCCATGGCACCGTGTTCGGGAGGAACCTGCCAGCCGGACATTCTGGTGATGTGGCATGCGCTCCGCGGCAGCGACTACGAACTGGATGTCGACGTCGAAAAAGTCCGTGAGGCCGAAGAGGTTTTCAAGGACTGCATGAGCGATTACTTTCTGCCGCCCGAGGCGACCGCCGTCGAACCGCTGATTCCCTGGAGCCCGATGCCCGGTGGCGCGTTGACCGCCAACACCCAGATGCTGCGTGACAACGGCATCATGGAAAAGTATCCCGAGATCATCGTGGCGATGAGCGACGTCGTCCGCAAAGGGGGCTACGGCACCTCGGTGACGCCCGTGTCGCAGTTCTATTTTCAGCAGGCGTTCAACAACGTGATGTTCGGCCCCTGGAAGAAGATTGCCGAACCGTACGGAAAGATGGTGCTCGGTTATTTCGGCAAAACGCCTGTCGAGCCCGATCCCGAGGTGGTTCGATTGGCCGCCGAACAGCTCAAATTGGAACCGACGACGCGACCGGTCTTGGAGATCAATGACGCCGACCCCACCAAGGGCATCGCCGCGGCGACGGCGGTCCTGGAAAATGAGGGGTTGCCGGTGACCGAGGAGAACATTTTCATCGCTTCGACGTGCAAAGAGAAAGGCATCAAGTTTCTCAAGGGCGAAGCCGAAGTAGGCGTGCGGAAAATCGACAAAGCGGCTGAGGCTGCCAAGTCCGTCGAAGCCGCTCAGCTGACCGGCAAGCCACAGACAGGACCCGCCGAGTACACGGTCACGGTCAACGGCGAAGACATCATGATGGCGTTCGAGGGCGATGTGGTTACCGTCGGTGGCCGAGTCTATCGCGTGGCGATTCGCCCCGAAGATTCCGCGGCGCCGACACCGCAAGTCGGCAACAGCACCGGTGCGTCCACCGAGATTAAATCGCAAATGCCCGGGGCCGTGTTCAAGCAATTGGTCCAGCCGGGCGACCACGTTCACTCCGGTGATCCGATTCTGATCTTGGAAGCGATGAAGATGGAAATGGAAATCAATTCCACCATCGATGGAACGGTTGATGAAGTCCGTGTCGCGGTCGGCGACCACGTCACCACCGGTCAAGTCCTGGCGACGATCAAAGCGTAGGTGGTTCGGACGGCATTTCGACGCCGCGTTCCGGGATTCGCAATCGCCGGGCTTCGCAATGGTCAGGCTTCGCAATGGATCGACTTGTCGGGTGGGCCATGACGAAGCATTGTACATTTCATTGTGATCTGATGAACAAGAAATCTGGATGGGCGATGATTGCGATCGTCGCTGTGGGGGTCATTGCGTGGAGCCTTTCCGCCCCGCAACGTGATACGGAGCCGGGTGAGAATGCGACGCCTCTTCCGGTTGCCGACTCACCGTCAGCTTCGTCGCTCGAACCCACAACGTTAGTTGCCGCACGCCCCGTGGTCGACCGCAGCGGGGGATACATCGGATCGGAGTCCTGTGGGAAATGTCACCCGGACTACCACCAATCGTGGCACGAATCCTACCACCGCACGATGACCCAACCGATCACCTCGGAAACGGCGCCGGCGGCGATCATCAATCAAAGCGTGGTGGTCCAAGGACGAACGTACCGGTTCCATCGTCGCAATGACGAGTTCTTCGTCGAACTGGACGACCCGGTCGCAAACGGCAAACGCATGACGCGTCGTCTGGTGTTGATGACGGGGTCACACCACATGCACATTTTTTGGTACGAATCCGGCTTCGACAAAACACCCGCCCAGTTGCCGATCTTGTTCCTGATCGATCAGCAGCGATGGATCCCAAGGCAGAGTGCGTTTCTACGACCACCCAACATGGAAAAAGGGCATGAGTTGGGACGCTGGAACGAAACGTGTTGCCAATGTCATTCGACCTATCCCCGCACCCGTCCGGATCCCAACGAGCCGACCTGGGACACGCGGGTGAGTGATTTTGGGATCACGTGTGAAGCCTGCCATGGGCCGGGTGAACCGCACGTTGTGTTTCATCAAACCGATTCCGGCGATTCGAGGCCAGCGGCCGATCCGATCGTCAATCCGTTGGACTTGCCCTCCGACACTCGATCCGACATGTGCGGCCAATGTCATGGCATCATGATGGTCAACATCGATGATGCGGCCGACCAAGAGGAGTTCTTCCGCTTGGGCCGTCGCTTCCGCCCCGGAGACAATTTGGGCGAGGCCTATTTTCTCAAACTCGTCCGTGGAAGCAAGGAGCATTGGGACAGCGAAACATTTGGCAAGTTCAATGCACTGCCGGGGAAATTTCACGGACACTTTTGGCCCGACGGAGAGGTTCGGGTGTCCGGACGCGATTACACCGGAATGATCGAGTCGAAGTGTTTTCAACAGGGGGAGCTGTCGTGCATGTCGTGTCACACGATGCACCAGCAGGATCTCGCGCTGCAGTCGGAATGGAAGAACGACCAGTTGAAACCGGAAATGCGGGGCGACGCCGCGTGCCTGCAGTGTCATCCGAGTTATCAAGAGTTGGGGACGCGGCACACGCATCACCCGATCGATTCCGAAGGCAGCCGTTGCATGAATTGCCACATGCCGCACACCGTCTACGGGATTCTCAAAACCATTCGCTCGCACACGATTTCCAGCCCCTCTGTCGCGACCACCATCGACACCGGTCGCCCCAACGCCTGTAACCTTTGCCACCTGGATCATACGTTGGAGCAGACGGCGACTCATTTGGCCGCGTGGTATGGACATGACAAACCGGAATTGGCGCCGATCGAACAGAACACCGCTGCTTCGCTGTTGTATTTCCTCGGCGGCGATGCCGCTCAACGGGTGTTGCAAGTCAACGCGTTCCAATGGAAACCCGCCCAGGAAGCATCGGGTACCGATTGGATGCGATTCTATCTGCTGATGGGCATGGAAGATCCCTACGATGCCATTCGACTGATTTCCGAACGTGCGTACCGGTCGCTTCCCGGCGAACGAGATTCCGATGGATCAACGCTGGACTATGACTTTCTCGACCCACCGCAAGGACGTGGAGAGAAGCTCCGCGGCGAGTATCAGAAGGTCTTCCAGACCCGGCTGAAACCCAATGACGCCTTGCTGATCGCCCCGGACGGCTTTCTGAACCGGGCACGATTTGGTTTTTTGACACAGCAACGCAACGGCCGACCGGTGTACCTGCAGGAATGATGCTGTTCTTGTGGCCGCCAATCACCTTCGGCTCGTCACGTTCACGGGTGACCTGCAACTGGCAAGGCAAGCGATCGCACCGACCAGGACCAGCAGCGGTCCAAGGCTGAGTGCCAGCGGTGGCATGGAAGTGACCGTTTGCAGCAGCAGCATTGCCAGTGTGAGCACACAGCCCACGATGAATGCGGACGACGCGATCTTGGGGTGCCATTTCACTTCACTCTTTCCGGCACCCTCACGCGAGAGGAGAATCGACATCATACCGAGCACGATGCAATAGCTGTGCGCTAAACGTGTCAGGCGTCGCGGCAGCGCGTTGTAGTCACCCATGAATTCAGGTGTCGGAAACGGACCCTCGAAGGCATACAGCCCGATCAACATGCCGGCCGACGTCGACGCGGCGATCAGGAACCAACCCCAGCGTTCCATACTTTCGCCATGCTTCATCGCAAGGACCAGGCCCGAGTACACGCCGATCACGACGGCGGTCGCCGGTAATGCCAGCAGGTATTTCAGGTGCATCGTGGTGAAGCAGGCGAGGGCGAGAATCAATGGCATGCCGACCGCCCCGATCGCCAAGCTGGCTCCGCCCCGATTCGCTTTGGCCTGGTACGGGCCGGCTCGCCGGGCGACCCCGTAGTACAGCAGGGTCAACACCGACAACGCAATCGCGGCCACTCGAGCCAGACGCAACATCCGCAACCGGACGCCGTCTTCGCTGCCGAGCTGCTCCAGGATCCAAGCTTCGGGCAGGATCGGACGCAGACCGGCCATGAAATCTAAAAGCATCCCGAAGCACGCCACCGGCAGAATCACCCTGATCTGCCTTGCGTAGACGCCCGACGGGCCGACCCACAACAGGAACGCGAACCCGCTGAAATTGACCAGGCTGCCGAACAGCACCAACCAGTGACACGCCGGCCACCACAATCCGAGTGCGTAGCCCGCGATGTAGCTGCCGGCGCCGATCGCGGTCAGTAGCGCGGCGGTTGTCCGTGCCCGACGATCGAACGCGGCAGTCGCCAGCAAATGCGCCATTGCCAGCTGCAGAAACGCCATCGCGATCACCACGCCGTGGGCGTGCCGGACGGCGAGGCGAACACCGCCGTCAGAATCGGCGGCTGAGCTCGCATCCAACAGCCATGGATCCAAGGCCGCGGACAACGCCAATCCGATCAACAGCGTCGTCCAGCCCAGCAGTCGGTTCAGGTTGCCCGCCGAGACAAAGCCGTCGTCGTTCGGTTGCGTCATCGGTTCAATGCCTCGCTACGGTGTTAGCGGCAGGGCGCGAGCCCTCCGGTCGGAGCAACCTGTACCCTTCAAGGTTGATGAACCGCTAGGAAACAGGCAGTTGGTCGTCCCGCTTGTGACGGCGTGAATACAGGTAATACTTGGCGAACTGCTTTCGACGCCATTGGGTGAAGTCTTCGGAGTAGAGTCGTTCGGCAAGATCATGAAAGCCCTGTTGGAGTTCGTCTGCCGACATCGGCGTGGGGCGGTAGTTCAAATCGAACAGCGTGCATCGTTCCCAGGCGCCGGGATACAGCAACCGATTGTCTTTCTCCAAACGCTCGTAGAGCGGTGTGCCGGGAAACGGCGTCTGGTAGGTGATCTGGACGTCATACAGTTTGGCTTGCTCGGCAAAGTCGTACACGGCGTCAAAAATGTCGGTTCCCTGACCGTCCAGCCCCAAGATAAAGCAACCGTTGACGCGGATGCCGTTGCTTTGGATCCGTTCCACCGCTTCGATGTAGTGCGGCCATTGTCGACGCTTCCAATCGTTCTTCATTTCAATGCCTTTCAATCCCGGCAAGATCGGGCTTTCCAAACCGATCAGCACTTCGGCGCACCCGCTGTCGCGCATCATTTGCAACAGTTCTTCGTCTTCGTGCACCGACAGATCCGTTTCGGCGAACCACTTTACCCGCCGCTGTTTCAACTGTGGCAGCAGCTGTTTCCAGTACGCGCGATGAATGAACGAATTGTCGTCGGCAAACTCGATGAAGGGGCGCGGCCAAAGTTCGCAAATGCGGTCGATTTCGGCGAGCACTTTTGCGATGGGTTTTTGTTTGTAGCGTCGTGTCAGCAGGATGCTGGACGCACAGAACTCGCAACGCCGCGGACAGCCGCGACTGGTTTGAACCGTCAGCCGGTTGTACTTGGAGATGTCCAGCAATTCATATGCCGGCATCGGCGCGTCGGCGAGATCGAATTCGGCGACGTCGAACGAACTGTAGCGGCGCCTCAACCGACCCGAGCGCGCGTCCTCAAGCACGTCCCGCCACACCACTTCGCCTTCGCCGATCACCACCGCGTCGCAATGCCCGAGCGCTTCGTCGGGCAGTGACGTCACGTGCAACCCACCGAGCACGACGGGGATGCCGAGTTCACGGAATTGATCGGCCAGCGTGTAGGCCTCGGGCATCTGGGCGGTAAAGCTGGAGATGGCGACCAGGTCGAGCGATTGGGGAAGCGGGTTGAGTTGCTTCAGGTCTTGCACTTCGAAGTATTCGACCGAATCCTGCTCGGGAATCATCCCGGCCAGGGTCAACAGACCCAGACTGGGCAACGACGCGATGGTTTCACTGCGTTCGACGAAGCCGGGCAGCGTCAACCCTTTGCGCAACAATTCCTGGTCGCAGCAGCGAATGCCGCTCATCGCAATCAAGCCGATTCTCATTTTGTCACTCTCAAGTGCTGTGTTCAAATCGGGAATGGGGTTTCACGCTGTCGCGGAAGTTGCCCCGACTTTCGGCACGTCACCGGGCGCGGGCGGCACACTGACGAAGCCCAGGAATTCATTGCGTCACAGCGTTCACGACGACGATTCCAACAACGACTTCAATTTCTGCATCGATTGTTGTCCTTTCTCCTGAGCGCCGGCCAGCAATTGGTCCAGACCCTCGATCCCCGCGAGTTCCGCCGGGATCTCGGCCTCGACTTCCACGGTCAGCTTCGTTCCGCTGCCTTCGGGCTCGGCGTTGTAGGTGAATTGGCTTTTGATGCCGCCCTCGGTGGCGAACGAATAGCGGCGGCCGGGGGCATAGTGGATTGTTTTGGCGGTTCCGGTGAACTCGTGGCCGAGCAAGTCCCATTTCCAATCCCAGCTCTTGGTGACCTGCCCCGGGTCCCCTTGAATGTTGGAAACGCCCTTGAGCGATTGCAGGTACTTCATGCGGTTGCGAAGGTCGGCAATGAATCGGATCACATCCTCGGGGTCGCGATCGATTGAGACAGAGACCTGTAGATTCTGTTTGGACATTTCCGGTGCTCCTTGGAAAAGGGGATTTCGTCCGAACGAGTTTTGCGTCGCTGGGGAAGGCGACGGGCGAATCCGATTCTAACGCGCCCCGAGGACAGAGAGCCCGCGAGCGGGGCAGCGATGCGCCGCGATCAGGGAAGTTTGCCGAGCGGGCCGATCGTCGTGCTCGTGTCGACTGCGTTCAAAGGGCTGATGCCACACCGAGGCGGGGTCGTTGGATCAATCCCGCTCAGTGGCAAAACGATGGTGGCAAAACGATGGTGGCAAAACGATGGTGGCAAAACGATGGTGGCAAAACGATGGTGGCAAAACGATGGTGGCAAAACGATCGCTGACTGGATTTGTATTGCCATGGAGTGATTGGAGCGTCTCTTGTACCCCGGTTTCCGCTCGCTGCTGACTTGGTCGTGGTGAATGGCTTGCCCTTTGTTTGGAAACGAGTCGAGGGCATGTTGCAAGGTCTTTCGTGCCGATTGCTGCTCGGCATCCGCGTTGTCGATCGGCAGCGGTTGTGTCTCCACCACGCCTTTGATTGCCTTCGGTGGCAGCCCCGCGGCCTGGACGATGGTCGGGAAGAAATCGGAAAAGGCGATCAGGTCGTCGTTGACCTGTCCCGCTGGAACGACGCCGGGCAGATTGACCACCAGCGGTACGTGCGTGCCATCGTCTACCGCTCTTGCGCCTCGGAGATGTAGCGGCGTTGGTGGTCGATCAATTCGCCGAGTTCGTCCATGGTTTCGCAGGTGCATTGAAAGGTGCACAGCAGCATCTCGTCGGTCGAGTTGTCGCCCCAACGGACGGTGACCGGGGGCGAGTGGGGGTTGAGCGGATTGTTCGACGAATTGTCAAACCAGGCGTCGACGATGATTTGTGTTCCCTGGGGCAGGATCACGGGTTTGGCAAACGAATACTGTCCCTGCCAATTAAAATCCCAGTCTTTGATCCACAACAACGGCTTGGTGCGACCGTCCGGTGATTTGGCCCAGACCTTGACTTCGCTGCCGAGCATGTGCATGTGCGGGACCAGATCCAACAGCATGGTCTTGACCGGCAACGTGTAGGCCGCTCGTTCGTGGTGGTGTGACTGGTCGGGGGGAATCTCGATGTCCTTGTTGCCGACTTGGACTTCGACGACGAGTTGCCGGGCCGAACGGTGCGCGAAATAGAGTCCGATCTTCGAACGGTCTCGTTCGGTTTTGCCGGTGGTGACGTAATGAATTTCGGCGACGATGTCACTGCCCTTTGCCACCAACCGGCCCATCCCCCGGGGCAGCTTGCGCGGCGTCATGCCGGGGAACCAACTGGTCAGGGTGCCTTGAGATTCAAACTGGGGGCCGCCGAAGCCGCTGTACCCCGGTGCCGGATCGGCTTCATCCAAACGTCGTCCGGCGCGCCGGGTGTCAAGGTAAAAACTGGCGTGATGAATCGCTTGAGGCGTGCCGGGATGAAAATCGATGGCGGTGATCAGCCGGTCGTCGGTCAGTCGTGACGGGATCACAAAGTACTGTCGGATGTCGGGACCGCTGGCGGGAACGGTGAACGCTTCTTGCATCTCGAGAATCAAATCCGGCTCGCCGAGCTTCCATCCTTTGACATGTTGGACGGGTGCCGGCAAATCGGCCGGGTCGCCTTCGGGTTTTCCAGATTCGACCCAGACGTCGATCAGGTCGATTTGATGATCAGAGAGCCGCATCTCGTCGCGAAGCCGCGTGAATCCCGGGGCGGGTTTCCACGGCGGCATGTAACGGTCGCGGGTGACTTCGGCGATTTGGTTGGCATGGCTGCTGACATCGTCGTAGGTCAACAACGGAAACGGCGCCGACTGATTTTCACGGTGACAGGAGGAACAATGCGCCTGGATGATCGGCGCAATGTCTCGCGTGTACGTCACGCTGCCCTCGCGAGTCTTGTTGGGCGGTTCTTCCATCTGGCAGCCGATCGGTTTGGTCGACGCAACAGCGATCGGTGTGCCGTGCACGACGGATTGGACCGCGTCTTCCAGCCACGACGTCTCGGCGGCTTCTTTTTTGCGTCCCAGTTGCACATAACGGTCATCGATCGCACCGCTGTAAAGGACCCGGCCGCGGTGGTCGAGTACAAAGACCTGTGGCGTGTGCGTTGGCCCGAGCGCCAGACGCAATTCGCCGGAACCGTCAAACAGAACGGGAAAGCGAACCTTGTACGTCGCGCGATGGCTGATCGCATCGGCGCGGGTCACCGACGGATCGGAAACCACGCCGTAGAATTCCACGCCGCTACGACGATACTTCGACGACAGCTCATTCAACTGTGGCACGTAGCTGTTGCTGATCGGGCATTGCGTCGACATGAACGTGACCACGACGGCTTTCGTGTTGCCGCGTTCGCCGAGTCGACAGAGCCGGCCGTCCAAGTCGATGCCTTTGAGCCGGCCCGTCGAACGCGCGTCTCCGGCGGCAATGAATCCGCAATGGGGGCTGCCGAGCAGACAGCCGATCGCGAGCGTCGCGACGACTGCCGCTGGATAACGAGCAAAACCGACGGACCCTTTCGTTGTGTGGACGATGACTGGCATTCCGTTTGAAAAGTGTCCCGGCGAGTCATTTCGACGCGTCCGGTAAGAAGAGGGGTACCCGCACTATACGCTTTCCCCGGTGGCACTGGCAACAATTTTGTGCTCCGGGGGGTAGGGCACATCGGGATTTCTCCGGAGCGGAACTGGCGCGGGGTTTCCGTGTGATGGGGAAAGATCGTATGGCATGGCCTGTGGAAGTCGATCTGAATCAGCCCACCGATGGCAGCGCGAACCCACGGATCCCTGGCTGCTTTCACATCCGTGGGTTCGCGCTGCCATCGGTGGGTTTTATTCGTCGAATTGTTCCTTGCATCGACAGGCTGGAAGCCTATCCCACCTGGCGCCCTACGCCGCAGCGGACTTGCGGTGCACCAGCGAGTAGACGCAGGGCACCAGGACGAGTGTCAGCAGGGTGCTGACAATCATGCCGCCCATCAGGGCTCGGGCCAGTGGAATCATGGCCTCGTTGCCCGGGGCGAGTTGGAACGACAGCGGCAACATCGATGCGACCAACGTCAGCGAGGTCATCAGGATCGGTCGCAAGCGGACGCCGGCCGCCGAAAGCGCCGCGTCGTGGGGGGAGAGTCCATCAGCACGACGACGATTGGCAAACTCGACCAACAGAATCGAATTGTTGACCACGACTCCGATCATCATCAAGGTTCCCATCAACGATTGAATATTGATCGTCGTGTCGGTCAAGAACAACACCAATAGCACGCCGCCGATCCCCAGTGGCACGGCCAGCATGATGATCAACGGATCGACAAAGGAGCGGAACTGCGCCATCAGCACCAGATAGACCAACAGCGTTGCGACCGCCAGCCCGACACCCAGCAGATTCATGCCGGAGCGCATTTTTTCGACCGGGCCGCGAAGCGTGACGCCGACGCCGTTTTCGAATTCCATGTCGGCCAGCGTCGCTTCGATGTCGGCGGCGACCGAACCGATGTCTCGGCCGGAGACGTTGACGTGGACGTCGTTGACGCGAGAGATGTTGTAGTGGGCGATCTCGCCGGGAATGTTGACCCGTTTGACCGTCGCCACGTTGGACAGCGGAATCGTGATCGGGCCATCGGGCGTACCCAGCGAGAGCGGGATGTTGCGAATTTCGTCAAGGGATTCGAAGGTGTTGTCCTCGTACTGCACGCCCATGAAGAAGTCGACGCCGGATTTGGGATCGATCCAAATGGTCGGTGCGTAGCCGACGCTGGATCCCAGCGCGGTCAACACCGTCTGTGCGACCTCTTCTTGGTCCAGCCCCAAGTACTTGGCACGCGTGCGGTCGACTTGCACATCGAATTGCGGATAGTCGAGCGACTGTGCGATTTGAACGTCTTCGGTTCCCGCGATCGGACGGATGGCTTGAACGATTCGTTCGGCAGCGTCGCGGCATTGTCCCAGCGTGCCCGCGGAGACTTGAACACTGATCGGTGTCGGCACGCCTTCGTTGAGCGCCATGTTGACGATGCCGCCGGAGACGAACAGGAACTCTTCCAGCGGATAGTCGGCCGCCAGCTTTTCACGCAGCTGTTTGATATACGTGTTGGTGCTGGTTGATCGGCCGTCCTGTTTCAAATTGACGATCAGGTAGGCCGTGTCGGGTCCGGAATTGGAACTGAGCACGGTCGAGAATCCGGCGCCTTTGCCGACCGGCAACCCGATGTTCGCGATCAGCGTTTCGATTTCGTTTTCGGGAATGACCTGTTTGATCGTGTCTTCGATTCGGGCGACCAACTTTTCGGTTTCGATCAGCTCGGTTCCGGGCAGCGTTTTCAATCGCAATTCGAACGATCCTGAATCGACGCTGGGGAACAGTTCGGTTCCGATGCGTGGCCACAGCAGGAAGGTGGCACCGACGGCAACGACGATGACCAGGGCGCTCACGGCGGGGGCTTTCATCGCGCCACCGAGCAGGCGGCCGTAGAGCCCCTTGGGCATCGCATCATCGCGGTCGGCCTCGTTGTTTCGGGCGCTGACCTTTTCACGGATGAAGGTCGCGCAGAACGCGGGCACGACGGTCAGTGCCAGGATGTAGGACGCGCCGATGGTGAGCGTGGCGGCCAGTGACAGCGGGGTGAACAGGTACTTGATCATTCCGGTCAAAAACACCGCGGGCAGAAAGACGGCAAGCGTGGTGACGGTTCCCGCCAGGATGGCGCCGGAGACTTCCGCGGTCCCGTCGCGGGCGGCATCGAGTGCGGACTTGCCCATCCGTTGGTGGCGGATCACGTTCTCGACGACGACGATTCCCGCATCGACGACCGTCCCGATCGCCAGCGCGAGTCCGCCCAGGGTCATCACGTTGATGGTTTGGCCGCTGAACGCAAACCCGAGCGCACCGATCAGCACGGCAAACACGATGACCGCCACGATGATCACCGTCGGCAGCAAACGGCGGAGGAAAACGAGCACGACGATCGCGACCAACAGCGCGCCCAGGCCGATTTGCGTCTGCAAGTTGGCCATCGCTTTGCGGATGTAGCTGGACTGATCGGACACCAACGTGACTTCGGTGCTCTCGGGGATGTCGCCCCGTTCCTTCATCTTGGGGATTTCGCTGCCGATGCCTTCGTAGATTCGGTCGACCACGGCGATCGTGTTTTCGCCGGGTTCACGAAGCAAGGGGCAGTAGACGCTGCGTTTTCCATTGACGCGGACGATGTTGTATTGCAACGCCGCATCATCGACGACGCGGCCGACATCGCGAATGAAGATCGGGCGGTCGTCGCGGACGACGATCGGAATCGCTTCGATCTCTGCGATCGTCGGCAAGGTGTTGCGGGGATGGATCTGGTAGTCGGTCCCGCCCATCCGCGCCGTTCCGGCGGCGAGCACGAGGTTCGATTTTCGCATCGCGTCGACCACATCGGTGGCGCTGACGTGGTAGGCCTGAAGTTTTGCCGGGTCGACGTAAACCATCATCTGGCGGAACTTGCCGCCGAAGGGGTGAGGAATTTGAACACCCTTGAGTCCACCCATCTTGTTCCGCACGGCGTAGTAACCGATTTGGTAGAGCTGGGATTCGCTGAGCCCTTCGCCGGAGATCGCCGCCAGCACGACCGGCAGGTTGGCCGGTTCACTGCGCAGGGTGAACGGCCACTCGATGCCCGGCGGCAGGTGAAACATGTCACTGGCTTCCAGGTTGACGATGTCGTTCATCGCCGAACTGGCGTCGGCACCGGGTTGAAAGAAAACCTTGATGACCGCGGCGCCGGGTACGGTGCGCGATTCCTGGTGTTCGATTTTTCCGGCCAGCGTGAGGGCGCGTTCGACGCGTGACGTGACGGACTTCTCCATGTCCATCGTCGGCAGTCCGGGATACGAAAAGAAACTGACGACGACCGGTTTCTTAAAGTCCGGCAGGATGTCGATCGTGATGCCGGGGATGACGGCGGCCCCGAGCACGCACAGGGCGATCGATCCGGCCAGCACGGCAAAGCGGTTTCGTAGCGAAAAATCAATCAATCCCATCGGCTAGGTTCTCAGAGGTCATTCTTGTGTGCGACGTGAGTGGGATAGGCTTCCAGCCTGTCGTTTTCCACTCGTTCCCAGGCTCCGCCTGGGAATGCATGTTCGGTGTGGCTCCCGCCACACGCCGTTGGCAGCCAGGAGGCGGGAGCCTCCATGACAGTGTGTCCCCAGGCGGAGCCCGGGAACAAGATTGTTAGCGGCAGGGCGCGAGCCCTCCGGCCTTTCACGGTGAAACCGGACGGCTCGCGCCGTTCCGCTCACACCTTTCAAGCGTCAATTGGTCAGGACCGTGACCTTTTGGCCGTCGGTGAAACGTTTCAGGTGCGCATCGATGACCCGTTGGCCGGGCAACAGCCCCGATCGGACTTGAATCGATTGGCCGTCATCAAGGCCGGTTTCGATTGCCGCGACGGTGACGGTTTCGTCTTGGCCGACGACATAGACGTACGCCTTGTCGTCTTCGCCGAAGCGGATCGCGCGGGCGGGCAACAGGTTGGCCGCCACTTTGCCGGACAAGCTGATCGATGCTTGGCCGAACATTCCGGGCAGCAACTTTCCGTCGGTGTTCTCCAATTCGACTTCGACGATCATGGTCCGCGTGCTCGGATCCAGGCTTCCCGATCGCCGTGTGACGGCGGCTTTGATCGGGGGTTCGCCGGCGAACGAGGGAAACGTCAACGTGACTTCGTCACCCGGATTGACGCGGGCCGCGTCGGTTTCGGGCACGGGAATGCGGACGCGGAGCTTGTCGACTTGGTTGATCACCAAGAGCGGCCGGGTGGAGGCCTGGTCGCTGGCCTTGCCGACCAGATCGCCGGGTTCGACGTTGCGTTCCGAGACGATGCCCGCAATCGGTGCTCGAACGGTTGTGTAGTCGATCATCACGTCCAATTCTTCCAGCTCACGCTCGGCGATCATTGTTTCGGCGCGTGCGGCTTCCAAGTCGGCTTCGGCGGCAACCTTTTGCGCCTCGGTCACCGCCACGTTGGCTTTGGCCGAGTCGATCGCCGATGCCACGGACTGTTTGGCGGCGCGCTCGCTATCGCGTTTCTTTCGCACTTCGTCCAGCATTCGGTCTTGCAGTGATCCACGCTCGACCAGATCGCTGGTGCGCTGAAATTCTGACTCGGCGGCTGCGAGTGAAGCGTCCGCGCGACGCATCTCGCTTTCCGCCTCGACCAGGCTGGCCTGCGACGATCGGACTTGCGCGTCGGCGAGGTTGACTCCGGCGGCGGCGCGTTTTTCATCGGCCTGTAATCGCTTGATCCGCGCCTGGATGACTTCTCGCTGTTTCGACATTTCCGGGACGTCGATTTGAAGCAGCACCTGACCGGCTTGGACGACGTCACCGATGTCGACGCGGAGTTGGCTGACAAATCCCGATGCTTTGGGGCGAACTTCCGAGTGGTAAAACGGATGAACGGTCGCGGGTTGCAGCGTCGTCGGTTGGATTTCCGCTGCGGTGACAGCGACGGTGCGGACCGCCACGACGCGATCGGACGTTTGGGCGACGGGCGGTGGCGGTAGACATCCGGCCAGCAACAGGGGGGCTGCCGCCAACGAGAGCCGAATGGGATTGCCACGGCGAAGGATCATCAATTGTCTGTCCATCATTCAGTAGGTGGGGAAATGCCTGGATGACCGGTGTAACCGTCAGAGTTGCCGTCAGCGGATCACTTTCGGCGATACGACTGTGCATCATAGTTATCACAACAAGAGATTTCGCATGGTGATCAAGCGGTTTCCGATAAACCAGTTGTTGCAGTCGTTATTGCCGGAGCCGTCGTTTGCCGAAGCACCATCGGTAGGACCGCTGCGTTTGACGCGACGGCGACAATGGGATCGATGGACAATACCGATAGGCGGCAGGATGCCAAAGCGACTACTGACTTTAGGATTGATCGGCTGCGTGGGTTGTGCAACCGGCCCTGCGTTGGTGGGCCACATCCCCGAGATGCCGAATGTCCCCCCCGCGGTCGAATTGCCGGTGCAGCCGACGACCGCCAACATCGATGTTGCCGACGCACCGGCGGACAGCTTGACGCTGGTCGACTACATCGCCAACGAACCGTTCGTGGGCGAGTCGGAAGCGGTTGCCGAGCCCACAGGGTTTGCGCCGCCCGTCGATCCGATCGCCGCAGTACAACCGTCCGGTGCGGGCGGTGCGATCGAATCGGCCGAACCATCGGTCGACTTGAACTTGCCGTCGGCGCTGGCGATGGTGGCAGGCCAACACCCGGCGGTCGCAATGGCGCGGTGGCGGGTTCAGGAAGCGTACGCCCGACTGGCCCAAGCCGAGGCGATGTGGCTGCCGTCGATTCAAGCCGGGTTTGGTTTTCATCGTCACGACGGCAATTACCAAGCCAGCGACGGTTCGGTCGTCGACGTCAATCGCAACTCCTTTCAATACGGCCTGGGAACCGGTGGCACCGGAGCGGGAACGACTCCCAACCCGGGGCTGGTGGCGCAGTTTCACCTGGCCGACGCGATCTTTCAGCCGAAAGTGGCCGAGGCGACGGCTTGGGCCAGCGGACACGCCGCCAACGCGACCGAGAACCTGCAACTGCTGACGGTCGCGCTGGCCTACATCGATCTGGTGAGCGCACATCAGGACGTCAGCATCTTGGAAGCATCCAAGACGCGGACGGCAGAACTGGCCAAGCTGACCGGTGATTTCGCCGAAACCGGCCAGGGACTCAAGGCCGACGCCGATCGAATGCAAACCGAGTTGGCGTTGATGGAGAACCGTTTGATCGCCGCACAGGAACAAACCGCAGTCGCCTCCGCTCGGTTGGCTCAAGCGGTCAGCCTGGACGGGCACGGGCGGATCACGCCGATGGATGTCACGGTGGTGCCGCTGGAGTTGGTTTCGCACGAAGTGGACAAGGCTTCGTTGATCGGGACGGGGCTTGCGATGCGACCCGAGTTGAAGGAGTCGCAGGCGCTCGTCGCGGCAGCCTGCCAGGCGTACAGCCGCGAAAAGTACGCGCCGTTCGTGCCCAGCGTGCTGTTGGGATTCAGCACCGGCGGTTTCGGTGGGGGCCTGGGCAATGAACTCGACGACGTCAGCGGGCGGTACGACATCGACGCCGTGATGTCGTGGCAGGTCCGCAATTTGGGCCTGGGCGAGAAAGCGGCGCGACGTGAGCAATCGGCGCGCGTGCAGCAAGCCAAGTACGAGCGGATCCGTGTGATGGACCAGGTCGCCCGAGAGATCAGCGAAGGCTACGCCCGGGTGCAGTCGCGCCATCGCCAAATCGATGCGACCGAGCGGGCGATCGAGTTCGCACTCGATTCCTACGATCGCAATCTGAAACGGATTCGCGACGGCGAAGGATTGCCGCTCGAAGTGCTGCAGTCGCTGCAGGCGTTGGAAACCGCCAGCCGTGCGTACCTGCGTGCGGTCGTCGACCACAACCGGGCGCAATTCGAGTTGCAGTGGGCGCAGGGCTGGCCGGTGCAGGCGGTTAGCGGTTAGCAGTTAGCAGTTAGCAGTTAGTAACCTGAAACCTGAAACCTGAAACCTGAAACCTTCAAGCCCCCGGCGACCAGCCGGGGCGGGGGCTGGAGTGAATCAGCGGCGGTTGATCGCCGGCAAGTTTTCGGATCCGCTCGGCCATTTCGGCGACCGATTCGGGATCGGACAAGGGATCGATGGTGACTCGGAAGCAGACGGTTTGTTCGGGTTGAATTTCGACGACCCGATCATGCGAGGCTTCGAAGGACCGTTGATTGGGGAAGTTGGTGGCCGGTTCCAGTCCGGTGACGTAACCGTCGGCGGGATCGGCCGTGTTTTTCCACAGGACAAACCGCGGCAAGGTCTTGGTGCCGTAGGTGACCGCGAGGGCTTGGGAGGCATCGGCGTTTTGCAGCATCACCGAGGTCAAGTTGGATGCATCGCTGCGGAGCTTGGCAAAATAGACGCGTTCGGCGTAACCGACTTGCGGCGCGCCGAACGCGTCGAAGGATTCGATTTCGCCGGCCGACAATTTGTCTTTGGGGGCCAGTTCCTCGATCGGCAGGATCAATTTCGAGCCGTTTTCCAGAACCGGTTGGCCGACGTTGATGTGATACAACATTTGCACGGTTGTCGGCGTCGAACGCTCGTTGGTCACGTCGTCAAAGATCTGGACCGCTGGACTTCCGGCGTGAACGCGGATGCGGCTGTTGAGTCGGAGATTGGTGAAGAAGAGACGGCTTTCACGGAGATCGCCGATCAATTCCAGCCGTCCGGAGACTTCGTCGAATTCGATCTGTAATCCGTCGGCGGGCAGATTGGCGATGCGTCCGTGCAGCGGATAGGTCAGTTTTCCGCTCTCGTCGTGCTCGGGGGCTCCATTGCTTTCCAGCCCGCAGCGGACCACCAGTTCGTCGAACCCTTCCAGCCAGCCGAGTCCGCTCGGGTCGTGGATCGGGACCAAGGACGGGTGGACGGGGCCATCGACGGGGGAGTGCCAGCCGAAGCGGCCCGAATCGGATTCGATGCTCCAAATCGCCATCCCGCGCGTGGGGAGCACGTTGACGACGACGGCGCCGGTGTCGATCCGCACGATTTCGACCCCGTCGGCACGTCCGCCGACGAATCGCCCGTGCCGCGTTTGGATTTTTCCTCGGGGCGATTCAATGGCGACCGAAAGCGGCGATTGATCGTCCCAAACCACACTCTTGAGCCGATCGTCGATCGATCGAGCTGTCTTCGTTTTTACCATCAGAATTCCTTAGTCTGTCTCCGCGGACGAATTGCCGCAGCCTGATCGCCCCCCGGACGATCCCGCCGCCATTCGTTTGAGCCGATAGAATGACATGATTGGGCCGTCTCTGCATTCTTGTCGCACAGTGCTCCAGTCAATACAACATGCGGGCAGACAATCCGCCACAATAGCTGCAAAAATCTCCAGCCCTTTTAGCCCTTCCAGCCATACAGTCATCCATGACGAATGTGAAGCTCGATGTCGGACTGCGTTACTTCGGCCCCGACTTGCATCGCGACCTGCCCAATGGCGGCTCTTGATTCGACATTTTGCTCTTGAGAGCCCGCGCGGCAACGCGTGGGCCACGATTGCCATTGCGATCGAATAAAATCGTCGCCTGCGTTACTGTGGCGAATCCCAGACCAGACCTCCAGAATCGAACTCCTGAACGACCCTCATCCCCCGAATTCGAAAAACACGATGAAACTTCACAACGCGATGTGGCCCGGCCTGGTTGGCAAAGGCGATGGCCCCGACCAAGAACCGCCGATCAGTTTGGAACACATGCTTGACCTGACGGCCGCGGCCGAAGTGAACGGGCGGAAGTTTGACGGTATCGATTACTTCCTCTTCCTGCCGCACACCGATCCGGAAGCCAGCGACGATGACCTGCGGAAGATCGCCGACCTGATCCAGTCCAAGGGGTTTAGCGTCGGATCGCTAGTCGCACCGGTCTGGCCGGGCACGATCGGTGATTCGGCCATGGGCGACAAGGAACAGACCGACAAG
Organism: Stieleria sedimenti; assembly: GCF_025060895.1. GTDB lineage: Bacteria > Planctomycetota > Planctomycetia > Pirellulales > Pirellulaceae > Stieleria > Stieleria sedimenti. Next base: position 79,269 of record NZ_JANZKV010000039.1, read on the forward strand.
TTCCTTTCGGCGGTCAAAATGGCCTGCCGCGTCGCCGGAATCTTTAACGAGCACGGGGTCCGCCAGTACGGCGTGATCCGGATCGACAGCGCCGAATTCGGCGTCGAAAAGTGGAGAGAAGACCCGCAAGCCAACACCGGAAAGATCGCCAACACGTTCCGCGAGGCCGCCAAGATCGCCGCCGACCACGGCGAACGTCTCGCTGCCGAAGGCGAAATCTGTTGGGCCGGCATGCACAGCTGGAAAGACATGCTGGACCTGCTGGAAGCCGTCGGGATGCCCGAAACGCTCGGTTTCCAAGCCGATTTGGCCCACACGTATTTGTATCTGATGGGCTACAACGCGCCCGAGCACGCGCTGCTGCACGAAGGGTACAGCGAGGAAGCGTTTTATGCCGCGTACGAGAAGATGACCGACAAGCTGCGGCCCTGGACCATCGATTTCCACGTCGCCCAAAACGACGGGGAAGTTCACGGCGCCGGCGACCACGACAAGACCGGCAAACACTGCCCCGCCGATGACCCCAACGGCAAGTTGGACATCGTCAAGTGCGCCGGATACTGGCTCAAAGACGCCGAGCAGCGCGGCATCAAACACATCTGCTGGGACGGTTGCATGTTCCCCAATGAAACGCTGGAACAGCCAGGAACGTGGAACACGATCCTGGAAACCATGATCAAAGTCGACGAGTCGCTGAAGTAACGCGGCGGCTCTCGTCGACAGGCCGGAAGCCTCTCCCACAACTGACAACACCGCTTTCCATTCCTTCACAACCCAACAACCTACTATGAAACCTCTCAATATCGGCATGGTCGGCTACGGATTCATGGGCCGCACCCACAGCAACGGGTACTGCCAAGCCAACCACTTCTTTGATCTCGAGTACAAGCCTGTCTTGAAAGCGGTCTGTGCGCGAAACAAGGACAAGGCCCAAGCGTTTGCCGATCAGTGGGGGTATGAGTCGATCGAGACGGATTGGCGCGAGATGCTCAAACGCGACGATATCGATGCGATCGATGTCTGCACGCCGAATAACCTGCACAAGGAAATCTCGATCGCCGCCGCCGAAGCCGGCAAGATGGTGTTGTGCGAAAAGCCGATCGCGATGAACGTCGCCGAAGGCGAAGCGATGTGCGATGCGGTCGAGAAGGCCGGTGTCGCCAACATGGTTTGGTACAACTATCGACGCGTCCCCGCGGTGTCACTGGCCAAACAGCTGATCGATGAAGGTCGATTGGGGCGGATCTTTCACTACCGCGCGAACTTCCTGCAAGACTGGACGATCAATGCGGACGTTCCCCAAGGCGGTGCGGCCACGTGGCGACTCGATGCCGAAGCCGCCGGCAGCGGCGTGACCGGTGACTTGCTGGCCCACTGCATCGATACCGCCATCTGGCTCAACGGCGGCATCACCGACGTTTCCGCTGTCGCCGAAACGTTCATCAAAGAACGAACGCACGCCGAGACCGGCGCCAAGCAAGCCGTCAAGATCGACGACGCCTGCACGTTCCATTGCCACTTCAACAACGGATCGTTGGGGCTGTTCGAGTCGACCCGCTACGCACGCGGCCACAAAGCGCTCTACACCTTGGAAATCAACGGCGAACACGCTTCGATCCGTTGGGATCTGCACGACCTGCATCGCTTGGAGTATTTCGATCACAGCGATGATTCGATCGTCCGCGGTTGGAGAAGCGTTCACGTCAGCGATGGCGATCAACCCTACATGGGCAACTGGTGGGTGCCGGGATTGAACATCGGCTACGAGCACACCTTCATCCACCAAGTCGCCGACTTCCTGAAATCGTTGGAAACCGGTGAACCGATTGAACCGAGTTTCCGCACGGCGCTGGAAACTCAAAAGGTTTGCGATGCCGTCCTTGCCAGCGCCCACGAGCGGGCCTGGAAAACGATTTAGTCGTTGAGTAGGGCATGCTGTGCATGCCGATCGTCACGCACAGCGTGACCTACGGACTGGTCGTCACGCACAGCGTGACCTACGGACTGATCGTCACGCACAGCGTGACCTACGTCAGTCCCGCCAGTTCGGTGGCGCGGCGGACGCGGGTGATTCCGATCATGTAGGCCGCCGTGCGAAGTGAAATGTCCCGTTCGTGCGCGTTCTGCCAGACGTGTTCAAAGGCTTCCGAGAGCGTTCGATCCAGTTCTTGGCGGACGCGGTCCAAGGTCCAGCGATAGTGTTGTCGGTTCTGGACCCATTCGAAATAGCTGACCGTCACACCGCCGGCATTGGCCAGAATGTCGGGCAAGATGGTGACGCCGTGGTCATGCAGGATCTTATCGGCATCGGGATCGACCGGGCCGTTGGCGGCTTCGATGATCGCTCTGGCCGAAATCTTTTTGGCGTTCTTCTCGGTGATCACTCCGCCGAGCGCCGCGGGAATCAGGATGTCGACGTTTGGCAGGGTCAGCAGCGCATCGGTCGGTAAGACGTCGCATTCTTTGAACCCCTCCAGCAGCCCGTAAGGATGCTGGAGTTTGTGATGAAGTGCGGCGGCGATGTTCAAACCTTCTTTGCGGTAGTAGGTTCCGGTGATGTCACTGATCGCGATGACGGGGAATTGTGCTTCGGACAAGAACTTGGCCGCATGGGATCCGACGTTCCCAAAGCCCTGGATGGCGATGCTGGTTGCTTCCGGTTTCATGCCGAGCCGTTTGGTCAGCTTGACCGTCAACGTCCCCACGCCACGGCCGGTCGCTTCTTCGCGGCCCTTGGCGCCGTATTCTTCGACCGGTTTGCCGGTGATCACGGCGGGATTGAATCCATGGTATTTTTCCCACTGGTTGCGAAACCAGGCCATCACGCGATGATCGGTGCCCATGTCGGGTGCGGGAATGTCGGTGTCGGGGCCAACGATGTCGTGGATTTGGTCGACAAACACACGGGTCAGCCGTTCCAGTTCGCGCGTCGACAGCGATCGCGGGTCCACGCCGATCCCGCCCTTGGCGCCTCCGTAGGGAAGATTGACGACGGCGGTCTTCCACGTCATCAGGCTCGCCAGCGACCGCGTCTCATCCAAATTGACTTCGGGGTGATACCGCAAGCCGCCTTTCATCGGTCCGCGGCTGTTGTCGTGTTGGACGCGAAATCCGACAAAGGTCGCCAGGGAACCGTCATCGCGCTCAATCGAAACCTGGACCCGGATTTCCCTTGACGCCATCAGCATCGCTTCGCGAGCTTGGGGGCTCAGATCAAGATGTTCGGCTGCGGTGTGAAAATATCGGCGAGTCGCCTCGAAAGCTCTCATCGTGATCGCCCGGATGGTGTGGTGAAGGGGATGCGCTTCAAGTGTAGCTTGGGGTGTAGCGCGCTGACGAGTCAGGCTGCGGCGCGGCGGGCCTGCTTGCGGCGTTTTTCCTCGTGGCGGATCGCGATCACGCGCCGTTTGATGTCGACTTCGTGGGGAAGCCACTCGGACAGGCTTCCGGTCCGAAAATACTCCTCGGCCAGTGCCCGGATCGACCGCGATTGCACGTGCCGCCTGACTTGTTGTTTCCAAACCGCGATCGGGGCTCGCAGCGTCGCGCCGATCATCGCCCATCCGCAGCGGCATTCCGGGATCGGGTATCCGGTGTACGATTCGGTTTCTTCGGCCGCCCGATCCAGGACCAGGCTGACCGCGGTGATCGCCAAACAGAAGAGTTCTGCCAGAGACGTGACCGAGTGTTCGTCGATCCCCCGGTGGGGGTCTCGCACGCCTTCGTGAAAACGATAGTGCCGGATCAGCCGATCACAATGCCCGTGGGCGTATCGCGCCATGTGCATCATCAACGAACCCAGCCAACCGGGGCCGTCGGCAAGTTGAATGATGACGTTGATTTGATCGTCATGCCATTTTTGTCGGATGCGATCGTAGGCTTGATCGACACTCCACTCAAAGGGACGGTGGATCAAAGCCTCCCGTTCGGTGCTGATCGTGTGCAGGGGCTGGGCCATGTCGGTCAGGTAGTGCGACAGCACCCCGGCCGCATGAGCCGCATCGCGGAACCGTTCTGCCCGAAGGTATTTTTGCAAACGGTTGTACCACTGATGGGCAACCCGTGGGGCGCCGCCCCAATCGCCTTCGCGAACATGCAGAATGTGATTCTGGTAGTCGCGAAACCGCACGTCCGGATCGATCGCCCCGCGCAGAAACGACCGGTGGTAGTACAGCAGCCAGGCGGTGAACCGTTTACCGGCATCGGAGCGGATCATCGGCAACGCATCGATCGCGAAGCGATGGTGCGTGCCTTGGCAGTGCGTTCGGCGAATGATCGCGTGCAAGCGATTGGTCATGGCGTTGGCACCGCGAGCGGAAAAGGGGTCAGGTACCAAAAACCAAATGGCCCGCAGGGTGCTTCGCATTTTTGGTACCTGACCCCTTTTCCGCGGCACCCTAAGTTTAAAAGTTGACGAAGTACTAAGACGCGTAAGGCAGGCTGCTGTCACGACGTGCAGGTCGCATCCGTGGACGCGTGGGAACGTGTCGGTCGGTTCCTTGCACGTCGGCTGCGTCGATGCGGTTGAGATGAATGTCCATCTGTGGATAGGGAATCCCGATACCGACGGCGTCGAGTTGCCGTTTGATTTCCGCCGTTAAGGATTCGGTCAGTTTCCAATAGTCGGCCGACTTGACCCACATGCGGACTTTCCACTCGACGGCGCTGTCGCCAAGGTTGCCGAGAATGACAGCGGTGCCGCGGCCTTCGCCATGAATCGTCTCGTGCTCAAACACATCGGCGGCGGCTTGCAAGGCGTGTCGGGTTGCATCGATGTTTGCGTCATAGTCGACTCCGACGACCACCTCAACGCGGCGATGGGCATGGAAGCTGATGTTTTCGATCGTGGCGCCGCTGATCGAGCTGTTGGGAATGATCAGTCGTCGATTGTCGGGTGTGTCCAGCGTGGTCGTGAACAGGTCGATTTCGTTGACCTTGCCTGAAACGCCGGCGATGTTGACCACGTCTCCGACTTTAAAGGGGCGAAAAACGATCATCAAAACGCCGGCGGCAAAGTTGCTGAGTGTGCCTTGAAACGCCAAACCGATCGCAAAACCGGCGGCCGCCAAAATGGCCGCCATTCCGCCCAGCGGCGCACCCAGTTTGCTGGCCACCGCGGCGATCAGACTGAGCATCACGCTGTAGAAAATCGCGGTCCCCACGAACCGACCAAAGGTCTCGTCGATCCGTTCGCGGATCGGCCGGCTGATGATTCGCGACAAGTACTTGGCGGCGAAGTAGCCGCAGAAAATGACGGCCAAGCCGAAGCAGGCCGGAACCAGGTTGGGAAGCACGGTGTTTTCGAGGTACTCGGTCAAGCCCTGGAAGTCACCGTTGAGCATTTGGCTGAGCACGCCGTCCAGCGACGATTCGTTCGTCGTATCGCCCGATGGTGTTTCTGTCGTCGGAATGCTTGCTTCTGCCAGCAACATCGCGATTCGTCCTTGAATGGCGGGAAGGGGTCCTGTTCGAACCGGCTATACAAAATTTGGCCCGCCAGCGTAAAGTGACGTTTTTCAACGCTCGTCGTTCAAGTGCCGATCGGCGAAGTCCAGGTATTGCTGCCAGTCGTAGTCGGTCACGGCGTGCTTGCCGGTTCGCAGGTGATAACCGATCACACCGCGGTTGATCGGTTGTTCGGCCGCCGGCATCTTGGCCGGCGGTGCGTCACCGCCCATGCCATTGGTGCCCAGCAACCGGTAGACCGGATCGGCGGCGGCGGCGGCCAGAAACTCGCCCTTGGGATCGGCCCATTGATCCTCGGTCGCACTGGCCACGTAAATCGGACGTGGCGCGGCCAAGGCGATCAGTTCGTGTTGGTCGACCGGACAGGCACCTTCGTTTTCGTTGTATTCGGTGAATTGGTCGCAGAACCAATGGGGAAAGACCTCGTTGATTCGCCCCACCGTTTCACCGATCGCACGCCGTGACAGCGCGGCACCGCCGCACCCGGAATTGTTGCTGATGACCATCGCGAAACGCGGGTCCGTCGCGCCGGCCCACAACGCGGTCTTGCCCAGACGCGAGTGACCGAGCACGGCGACCTTGCCGGCATCGATGCCCAGATCGGTCTCGGCTTCCAAGCAATCGAGTCCTCGGCTGAGTCCATAGGCCCAGGCGGCGATGCTGCCCCAGCGTGATTGCGGCGCGACATGGGCGACTTGATCGCCGAGCGTGCCGTGGATGCCGTTCTTGAACCCGTCGTCGAAGTCGGGATCGATGTCACCGTAATAGATGGTTGCCACGGCGTAGCCGCGTTTCAAAATCAGCTGCAGCGGCCACCGTGAAGCCGTGGCGCCGCGTGATTTTTCATTCGCCTTGTTGCCATCGGTGGTTCCGTTTTTACCGACGCGAAACCAGCCCGGGTTCAACTCGATCTGGGGATCCTCATCGACGCCGTGATTGCCTTGGAAATTCAGTCCCAAAAATGCAGGCACCGCGCCGGTTCGTTGCTTCGGCACGTAGATCATCATGCGCATCGACGTCGCGTCATCGGCCAAGCCGAAAAACACATCGATTTCGGAGCGGGTCGCCAAGCCGTCGAAGACCGTTTTGCGGCTGACCTGTTGGCGGCGAATCGGACACGGCGGCGGCGAAACCCCGTACACCTGTTTTTCAAACAGTGCCAACAGCTCGGGCCGGCGCAGCGTGTTCCACTGCTCGGCCGTTGTCACCGGTGAACCGCTTTGGGTGACCAGCGGATCCGGCAGGGTGTAGTCCGGAATCTTTGACTCGTCATAATTGGGCTCGAAACCCATCACGCTGCGATTCGACGGATCGAACGACAGCACGAACATTGCACAGCAGGCGATGGTGAATCGTGTGAAACGAGACGTTTGCATGTCGGTGGCCTTTTTAAAAAATGCGTGACGGGGCTGCCCATGGTGAACGACGGCTTGAGATTGTAGAACGATCACCTGGCAGCGTGGCCGGATTCCTTTCCCCGTAAAAAAATACCCCAAGATCCTCAATGAACCATTTAAACCACGTGATCGGCAACGTGATTGCCGCGTCGGCGCGACTCGGACTCGGTTATGCCGAACGTATGCTGACCGACGTCCCCGCCGACCAATTTGCGAGATTTGCGACCGCGGACGGTCAGGTGATTGAGTCCAATCATCCCTGCTTCATCCTCGGGCATCTCAGTTTGTACCCCTCGCGGGTCGTCACCGAACTGGGCAAGGACGCGTCGGAGATTCAGCCCAGTGAGGCCTTCAGCAAGATGTTTAGTAAGGATGCCAAGTGCGTGGACGATGTCGACGGAACGCTGTACCCGAGCATGGACGAAGTCGTCGCGGCGTTTCAGAGCGGGTATGAAAAAGCGATCGAAACCGTTGAACAAGCCGTCGACGATCAGTTCCTGGCCGAGAATCCCAACGAAGCGATGCGGGGCAAGTTTCCGAGCATGGGTGCGGCACACGCGTTTTACCTGGGCGGTCACATCATGTTGCACATGGGCCAGTTCAGCGCCTGGCGACGGATGACGGGCTTGGGACCGGCGTAGGGTCACGCGTCCGCACGACTGGTGAGCGGAACGGCGCGAGCGGCCTGTCGGTTTTGTGAGCCGTGACGCGTAAGCGGCCGGGCAGTGCGACGCCCGCCCGAGGCCTTACGGCCAGCGGCTCACCATTCACTCAGCAGAACCCGACTAAATCGACAGCCCGCGAGCCGTCCCGTGTGGTGAGGAACCGGAGGGCTCGCGCCCTGCCGCTAAAACCTCGTCAAACACTTGAAAGAAACGCTTCACCGCGTTACCCACCGCTCACGCTGTCTAGCGTGAGATCTGCTTACTTGCCGATACAGAATCGGCTGAAGACGCGGTCCAGGATATCATCGGTGTAAACGGCTCCGGTCACTTCACCCAGGGCGGACGCCGCCAGACGGAGTTCGGAGGAAACGTACTCGTGGCCGTCTCCGCCGCCGACGTAATCAATCGCCGATTCGATCGCCGTCTCGGCCGCGCGCAGGCTGCCGGCGCAGCGGGCCGCAGTCCCCAGGACCGAAACTCCCTCGGAGGCATCGAGGGATTCGATCGCATCGGTGATTTGTTGCCGCAGGGATTCGATCCCAACCCCGGTCAACGCACTGGTACGGATCCATGGATCGGGTGTTGGTTGGTCGCCCAATGTTGGGACGCCCGGTGAATCGCATTTCGTGGCCACCCACAGATCGATCGCCGGACGCCGTTTCTCGTCGGCGAGCTGGTGCATCGCCCGGCACGTCGCTTCCCAGCCGGGGGATGCATGATCGACACACCACAACCGGATGTCTGCTTCGCGGCCGGCGCGGTCCGCTTGCAGTTGAGCCTGATGCGAAATTTGTTCCAGGGACGAAACGCCGTCGGCGGTTTCGATCCCGGCGGTGTCGACCAGCACCACGTTGTGGTCGTCCCACTGCATGGGCACGGAAACCACATCGCGCGTGGTTCCGGCTTGGTCGGCGACGATGGCGGCATCATGACCGGCCAGGACGTTCAGCAGTCGACTCTTGCCCGCATTGGGTCGTCCACGCAACGCAATGATCCATTGCGACTTGTCTCGCGTTCGCTGTGTCAATTGTTCGCGAGTCGTTGCCAGCGTGGATCGGATCGAATCCAGACGTGCGACCAGGTCCTCATCGCTAATGAACTGGATGTCTTCGTCGACGAAATCCAGCCCGGCTTCGACGTCGGCCAACAAGTCCAGCAATTGACTCCGCATAAATTCCATCGGTCGCGAGAGGTTGCCGGCCAGTTGACGCAGCGCGTGATCGAGCGATCCCCGTCCTTCGGCTTCGATCACCCCCAAGACCGCTTCGGCTTGAGTCAAATCGAGTCGCCCGGCCAGGAAGGCTCGCAAGGTAAATTCGCCGGGTCGTGCCGCGCGAGCGCCCAGTTCGATGGCACGTCCGACGATCGCGTTGAGAATCGGCATCGAACCGAAGGTGTGGATTTCCAGCGACGGTTGTCCGGTGTAGCTGCCGGGCGTCGGCCAGACGAGTGCACGGACGGGGATCTCGCCGAGCGGGCTGCCCAAGGTGACCGTGCCGTCGACGCAATGTGCGGATCGATCGCTCGTCGGGTTGATGCCCAGTTGTCGCGTGATCTCAATCACATCGGTCCCCGAGAATCGAACCGCGCCGCGTGGTGCCGGTGTGGTGGGCGACCCGATCGCGACGATCGTGTCTTCGATCTCGATAGCGCTGGTGAATCCCATTGCCGCGCGATCAGTGGCTGGAAGTGATCGCGGGATCCGGCTTGGATGTCAACCGCGCGGCCTTGGTCGACGAACGCGACGCCATCGACGCATCCATGCTGGGGCCGGCCTGTTTCAACGCGTCAAGAACCATCGATTGCGTCACGATATCACGCAGCACGATCGGCTTTTCCGGCGAGGTTCCCGGATAGATGGCCAACAGCGGAATCGACTTGCTGCCGAATTCCTTCTCCAGTTTTTCGACGATGTCTTCGGGCAGGTCGGTCATGTCTGCCAGCATCGGGACCGCATCCAACTCGGCGAGCAACTCGCTGGTCGGCTTGGTGTCCAGTGCGATCTCGGTATTCAAAATGCAGTTGGGGCACCATGCCGCTGTGAAGTCGAGCATCACGGTGCGGCCGGCTGCCTGATGTTCTTGAAGGCGTCCTTCGTCAAATTTCTCCCAGCGGACATGGTCGTCGGCGACATACTGAACTTCGCCGGGTCCGGCCGTCGGAGCCGGGTTGCGTTCCAGATACGCGAACGCGAGCCAGCCGATGGCGACGGCGCTAGCGACACCCAGGCTCCAGCCACGCAACCGTTTTTCAAGCGATTGCCACGGCGGCACTTTTCCGATCACCCAGCAGCCGAACCAGACGCCGATCAATGTCACAAAGACCGGTAGCTTTTGCTCGTCGCTGAATTGATTGAAGAAGTATGCGACGGTTCCTAAAAACAGGAACGCCAAGAATTCTTTCAGCGTCACCATCCAGTTGCCCGGCTTGGGCAGGAAACCGACCAGCGACGGAAACAATCCCAGCAGGATATAGGGCAATGACATGCCCAATCCGACCGTCATGATGACGAGCGCCGATTCGACGGAATTGAGATAGATCGTGTACCCGAGGGCGACGCCAAGGAACGGGCCGCTGCACGGCGTCGCCAGGATCGTCGCGAAAGTTCCGGTAAAGAACGCGCCGCTGACGCCTTCTTTGCTCTGCAGGTTTTCCGACGATTTGCCCGTCGCTAGTCCCGGTGTCGGCAGTTCCCAAACACCCAGGTAGGACAGTGCCAGGGCAAAAATCAGCACGGTCAATCCGATCCGCACGGGGAAATAAGCGAATTGTTGGCCCCAGCCGAACGAAAACACGATGGCCAACACGGCCAGACCGGCGAACACGGTCAGGATTCCGGCGACATAGGCAAAGTTCAACAGCGCGACGCGGCGGCGGTCTTCGCCGGCCTGTTGAACAAAGCTCAAAACCTTGATCCCGATGACCGGCAACACGCAGGGCATGAAATTCAGGATGAACCCGCCGCAGAACGCGAGCAACAGGATAAAGGGCAGCGACGCCTTCGGGGTGTCGCCGGCCAGGGCAACCGTATTCGAATCGGCGTTCTCTGTCGGTTGGGTTTCGACGACCGCATCGGCGGGCTGCGTCGCGGGTGCGTCGGGGATCGTCTCGGCGGGATCGGCGACGTTGACGCCGGGTTGCCCCGCCGTCGGTACCTCCGCGTCTTTGTCCAAGTCATCGACCCACTTCGTTTCCGCAGCTCGATCGATCGCGGTGACGAACTTGGCGGACTTGATCTCCATCGGGCCGAGCGTCGCGTCGGCTTCATTGGCAACCGTCACCACCGCGCTGAACTCGAAGGCCATCGGTTGCAGACAACTCTTGTCGGTGCAAGCTTGATAGCAGACAAAACCTCGGATCGGGTAGTTTCCCGCCGCCGTCCCCGCAGGGATCTTGATCGGCAGGGACCAAGTCACTTCGCCCTTGTAGTACTTCACCGGTGGCGTGTCGGGTACACCTGGAATGGAGGGGAACAACGACTTGGAAATGATCGGCTGATCGGCTTTGGGGGAACCGACCGACAAGCCGCTCTTTTCGGTGACGACGAAGTTGGTCGACGATTCGGAATCATCGACGACACCCTTGTAGACGTGAAAGTCGGCTTCGGGGGTGGCGCGGAAGACCAACTGGCCTCGCCCACCGGGGGCGACCGACGATGAGACGCCGGCGGTCCAAGTGACGTCGTAGTCTTCGTCCCGAAATGTCGTCGGTTTGGCGGCGGGGTCGGCCAGCAACTTGGCGGCCGTTTCCGCCGCGACGGGGTTCGCCACGAGCGATGTTGCTGGATCGCCGTCTTGTTCGGCGGACGTCTTGTCTGGCCCGGCGAACGTGGCGGTCAACGTTTCATCGGCCGGTAGACAAGACCCGCTGGTCTGGCACACCAACGCTTTGACTTTGACGTTGATCGCGTCTTTGAAGCCGGCGGGGATGTCGATCGGGGCCGACCAGCGCACGACGCCTTCGTGTTCTTCGATCGTCACGCCCGGATAAACATCCGAGACGCTTTTCGTCGGCGGTTCGTCGGGTCGGAACTCGCCGGCGATCGAAACCGATTTCGGCGACGCGATCGAAAACTTCGTCGCCAGCGGTCCGCCGGGCGGTTGGGTGGTTGAATAGATGTGCCACGATCGACCCACCGTCGCTTCGATGTCCAGTCGTCCGCGTTGCCCGTCGCTGACGTAGCTGGCCGTCCAACTGACCGGATCTTGTTGGGCGTCGGTCAGCCCGCCAAAATTGATGCCGCCGAAGACATCACCGGACTGGTCGAGCGCGGAGGCATCGAAGGTGCCTTGGGCCAATGCGCTCGACGAACCCACCGGGACGATCCCGGGCAGGGTCATGGCCAAAACGGCGACACCGAGCACCGCCACACGACGTACCGTCATGCGAAGCATCGCGGTCGTGAGCGTTGTCGCCCGGGAGGCCCTGTCCAAAGACGTTGTGGTCATAAAGGGATGATTTCTTTTCATTGTGATCGTATCGTCACGGTGATCGCCCCCACGAGTTTAGTTGTGGCGGCTAAAAAACGTCAACGTTCCGTTTGCCCATCAACTGATTCGATTAATCGGACCAGCCGCCGGGACACAAGCCGCAAATCGGCAAATTGTCTCGACTCGCCGACGAGCCAAACGACCCAATTTGCCAAGCTGATCCAAAGTGAGGTCTCAGCGATCGTCAGTACCAGTGTACGAAACTCTGGCGCATCAAGCTCCGGTAGGACTGACTCTCCGATGCTGATCTCTGGGATGCCGAACGTCCGGTCGGCGGCAAAGGGCGCGTCGAACTGGCGGAAGGCCGACTGGCTTGATAATGACGCTTCGCACCGGTAATCCGCCAAGATTCGATCGATGGTTTGCACCGGGGCGTCGCGGAATTGTAAAAAACTGGTCGCCCAGCGGGCCAAGTCGACGGCAACCGTGTCGACCCGCAGGGCGTCAAAATCAATCATTCCGACCACTTTTTCCGCTGAATACAGCATGTGTTCGCGGTGAATGTCCCGGATGACGTATTGCACCGGCAACCGCTGGTTGGCTAGCGGGGTCAGGGCCGCGACCAATCGCGGGGCTGTGGTCGGCCACCGCTGTTGCAACAACCGACAGGCGCGGAACACGGGGCCCGCGACACTTGGGGGAACGCGGCCTTCCAGATCGGTCGCCAGGCAACCGGGCAGAGATTGATTCAACCACGCGACACGTTGCAGCCGTTGGGCGATCGCGGGGGCCGGTTGCTGCCAGCGGCCCAATCGCCCCATCGCGTGATGCACTTGGGCGATCGCCGCGGCACCCGCGCCGATCGAACGCAGCGGCGCGTCCTCGTCAAGCGGTTGCCCCGGCATCCATGTCGCCAGCTCCCAAATGCGTCCCGCGGCGTCGATCACCAGCGACGCACCCTGGGGATCGATCGGTTGGTATTTTGGTAGCAAATCAAACGTGGATGCGACCGCCGAGACGACCGCGTGGATCTCGTTGACCCGCTGTGCGGTGGTGCCGTCGGGCCAACAACGCAGCACGAGCGTTTTCTCGCCGCTGCAACGAAACACGCGCGCGCCGCTCAAGCCGGGCGGCATCGGCGTGATCGATGCCACACCGTGTCGTTGCAAGCCGTTTCGGATCTCTGCAGGGATCATCGTCGAATGAGTGGGATAGGCGTTCGCGACGTTGGGGCGCACTAGCGCTCTGGCCACATTTACATTTTGTGGTAGCGGAACTCAACAAGCGTTTCCGGCTTCCGCTACGGCTTCAACCCTAAGATCCGATCTTGACGAAGCACTCCAGCAATTTCACGGCGCTACCGATCGAAAAGAACACCCACGGATGACAGGGTGAAAAAATCCGTGGGTTCGCGCTGCCATCCGTGGGCCCAGTAATCGTTCCACCGTTCCTCAAGTGACAGCCTGACCTTTTTTGCGGTAAAAGTAGCCCGAGCGCTAATCGCGTGACAGGGCATCGGCGAGCGCGTCGAGTGGGCGTGAGAGTTCCGTGTTCTGGGTGGTCAACGTGATCACTCGCTGCGGCGTGTCGGCGCCCGATGGAGCGACATCGATGTGGATCCAAAGTGTTTCCGGCGGCAGCACGGCTTCCACGCGATCGGCCCACTCGATCAGGACCCAGGTGTGTTGGGAATCGAACAGTTCTTCGACGCCCAATTCCAAAAACTCGTCTTCGTCACTGAGCCGATAGGCGTCGAGATGATGCAAACGAATCGGTCCGGTGGCAAGCGTCGCGTCGTAGCTGGATAACAGCGTGAACGTGGGACTGGTGACGTCTTCGGGATCGACGCCCATCGCCCCTGCAAGGGCTTGGGTCAATGTCGTCTTTCCCGCGCCGAGTGTTCCGACCAACCCGACGACCAACTGGGCGGGAAAGTGTCGCGTCAGTTGGCCGGCCAATTGGTGGAGCCGTTGGAGGTCGATGTCGTGGAGCGTCAGGGTTGGCATTTTTAAAATTGACAGGCTGGAAGCCAATCCCACGTCGACAGGCTGGAAGCCTATCCCACTTTATCTGAAACGATCGGGATCAGGGAATCAACCAGAACGCGCCGGTCATCGTGGCACCCTGGACCAGCGCACCGCGTGCACTGATCGGTACCGGCGGCACAATCCATGGAGCGCAGTTGCCTGGTCGGTAATAACCCAACGCGTATTGGCATTCGTTCGGGGGATGGATTCCCATCTTATACGGCAGCACGGCAATGTTGGCGAAGAAGTGGGCCGAGGAAACGACCGGTTGCAACAACGGTCCGGCGGTGTGTCCGTATCGTTCCAAGTTGACTTGTTCAAAGTAACGTGGCTTGCTGCACAGGTTCGATGCTTTCCAGGTCATCGTCAGCGGTGCCCACGAACGCGGTGTGTACGCGACTTGTTCGATCAAGCATTCTTTGGGCAGCCCCCAGTTTTCCGACAGGTAACCGAGGTCACCTTCGCTCAGTCGCTCGATCGGCAATTCTTGTTTACCGCCGTCATCGGTTTCGATGATCACTTTTTCGTAAGCCAATTCGAGAAAGCGTCCCGTGGCGATCACACGTCCCTCGATGCTGCTCCAGGGGCGCGAGGTTTGTCGGCTTTCGAATTTTTCGCGTTGCCGCTGGTAGTCTTCCGGATCAAACAGATCGGGGCGAAACGGCGGGCTGGGATCCAGTGAGATCTTGTCAATCGTTTCCCGCGCGATCCGCGCCCGAAAGTCTTCGCAGGATAGCTGATTGGCTTTCAGCATCGAAGTGTCGCCGGGCTGTCGGCCCTGGGGGGCCAGAGCCTGGGGATCGGTTTGTTCGCGTTCGGCGCGGTTCTGGTCGAACGGATTTTGGAAAAAACCGGGGTCGGCGTCGCCCTTGTCCGACGGGGAATCGGTTTGCCGGTCCCCTTGTGGCTTATTGGGATCATTCCACTGGGGAACCGATGGGGCCTCGGTCGCATCGGGGGTGTTGGACGGTGCGGGGATGGCCGCTTCATCGGCGTCTTGGATTTGTTCGTTGGGATCGCTCAAGAGATCTCGCATCGACGAATCGTCGTCAGCGGAACCTTGGTCCGCCGGTCGCTGGCCAGGAGTCGGCAGACTGGGCGCGGGCAAGGTCTGTGCGTCGGCCTCCGATCCACGCAACGCGTTGGGCGGCAGCTGCTCGATCGCCGGCGGAGCGACATCAGCTGCGGGCGGTTCGGCGGTGGGCAGATCGGGAAGACTGAATCCGGGTGCGGGGCTGTCGCCGGTTGTTTGGGGTGCCGGTGCGAGCGCCAGCCGGGCTGCGGGTGCGGAGCGGCGCTGCGGGGCGTCGGCTCGCCGGGCCATCGATGCGGATTGGGCCGGCGCGTTGAGTCCTTCGGCGAAGGGGTTGTTGAAGAAATCGTTGGGCTGGGCGAGCCGCTCGGGCGGGGCCGAAGATCGGGTCGGAGTGCGTCGATAGTTTCCGACCGGGGCCGAACCGTTGACCGGGGCAGCGGTGTTGGGCGCAGTAAGGTTCGGTGCAGTGTATTGGGCTTGTCGAATCGACCGCGAAACGGCGGCGTGCTCAAACGCGTTGGATTGCTCCACCCGCATCGGATTGGCGATCGGCTGGTGGTGGCCGACCTGGGCCACTCGGCGGGCAGCGGTCACTTGTCCCGGGGCGACGTTGATGGCGGGGGCGACATGGCCGCGGGCGGCGACCGGCTGGTGCGGTCGTGGCGGAATCGCGAACACGTCCTGCTGGGGTTGGTGCTGCGGAGCGGCTGCGCTGGGCGCGCCGGCCGGGGCGGTGACTGTTGAACTCTTGCGCCACCGCAGGTTCCAACCCGGGTGGGTCGTCGAGACCGGTTGCTGGGCCTGAACGTCGGCGGAAGCCCAGGGTGCCACGGACAGGCACGCCACGGCGACGGCCATGGAATGCCGCGTCAGGCTTTGCCTAACTTTGGTCCGTCGAGTGGACGTCGGGGCTGTAGTTGGGCGCTTCTTGAGTGATCGCAATGTCATGCGGGTGGTTCTCCCTAACCGTCGCTGCGGAAACGCGAATGAATCGGCCATCGCGTTTCAATTCGTCGATCGTCCTGGTTCCTAAATATCCCATGCCCGCTCGCAAGCCGCCGACCAGTTGGTAGACGTAATCGCTAAGCGGACCTTTGTAGGGCACACGGCCTTCGACACCTTCGGGAACCAGTTTTCCTGCCTGGACCCCGGTTTGGCGATATCGATCGCTGCTGCCCTTGACCATCGCTCCCATCGATCCCATCCCGCGGTACGTTTTAAAGGTACGGCCTTGGTACAGGATGACTTTCCCAGGGCTTTCACTCAGTCCGGCAAACAGGCTGCCGATCATCACGGTGTTGGCCCCGGCAACGATTGCCTTGGTAATGTCACCGCTGAAGCGAACGCCGCCGTCGGCGATGACAGGTATGTTTTTCTGCTTGGCGACCGCGGTCGCCCGTAAGATCGCCGAGATTTGGGGCACGCCGACGCCGCTGATCACTCGCGTGGTGCAGATCGACCCGGGGCCGATTCCGACCTTGATCGCGTCCGCACCGGCATCAATCAGTGCCTGGGCTCCTTCTGCGGTCGCGACGTTCCCCGCGATCACATCGATGTCCCAGCCGGTCTGTGCCTTGATCTCTTTGACCGTCTCGACCACGTTTTTACTGTGGCCGTGAGCCGAATCGACGACCAACAAGTCTACGCCTTGTCGAATCAATTCCTCGGCACGCTCCAAATCACCCACCCCGATCGCCGCTCCGACCCGCAATCTGCCTTGCGGATCCTTACAGGCTCGGGGAAAACGCTTCATCATGTCGATGTCGCGGATGGTGATCAGGCCCGTTAGTTTTCTATCTTCGTCAATCAGCAAAAGTTTCTCGACTCTTTTTGCCGTTAAAATTCGCTCAGCTTCCTCAAGCGTTACATTCCCCGTCCCCGTCACCAGATTCTCACACGTCATGACTTCGGAAATTGGGAGGTCTGGGTTTTCTAGGAAGCGCAGGTCGCGACGGGTCAGGATTCCGGCCAGTCTGCGGTCCTTGTCCACGATGGGGATGCCCGAGACGTTGGCCTGGTCCATCAGCTCCGCGGCCCGGCTGACCTTTTCCCCCGGCTCGAGGGTGACGGGGTCGACGATGATGCCGTTGGCCGATCGCTTGACCTTCAAGACTTCTTTGGTCTGCAATTCGGTGGGCAGATTTTTGTGAATGATGCCCAACCCACCTTCTTTGGCCAGTCCGATCGCCATTTCGGCTTCGGTGACCGTGTCCATCGGAGACGACAGCAATGGGATTTGCAGGCGAATGCGCTGTGTCAGTTGGCTGCTGACATCGACTTCGCTGGGCACGACTTCGCTGTAGCGGGGTTCCAGCAGGACGTCATCGAAGGTGACTCCGGAGTAGCTGATTTTGTCTTCAAACATGCCAAACGTCCTGACCGAGCGAAGCTGCGAAACGGGAAAAGCTTGGCAGTATGACGAAGTCGGATCGCGAGCGGAAGTCGCCCAATTAGAGCGGGAATTCGTCTTCGGCGGCGGCTTCGGCGTACAGCGGCATGTGCCGGTAGTAGACTTCCAGGATCATTGTGGCGAAGGAGGTCAGGCACAATCGGCCGGCTTCGCTCATGTGGGGGGCCCCGTTGAAATACCAGCTTCCCTTGGCGCCTTTGGATTGATCTTGGGTTTCGACCAGCCAATCACGCAGCTCGGCGTTGAACTTGTCCCACTCCATTCCGCCGTGGTGGCGGAGCACCTGTGCGGCGTAGTAGTTGTAGTACAAGTCGGGTTTCTTGACGCCGATCTTGGTCAGGTGGGCGACGCCCTTTTTGATCCCGGGATGGTTCTTGTCCCAGCCGGTGTACATTCGGCACAGCAGTCCGACGGCGGTCGTCGCCGGACGCGGCGTGGCCGAGGGTTTGTTGTAGCCATAGATCGAACCGCCGTCACTGGAGACGCGATCGAGGAACAGCGTCGAGCCTTGGATCACGTTGGGCGGGATCATCAGGTGTCCCATGTGGCCGCTTTTGAGCGCCATCACTTGCCAGCCGACGACGGAGGTGTCACCGCCGCTGGAGTCTCGTTTTCCGTAGCGCCAGCCGCCGTCGCGGCACTGTGCCAGGGCGATAAAGTTGAGCGCCGCTTGGGCCGGGCCGGCCAAGTCAGGATCGCCGGTCATCGCATAGGCTTCGCACAGCGTGATCGCGGCCAGCCCGTGGTCGTACATGTTGCCGCCACCGGTGTAATCGATGTAGGGCAGGCCATTCTCTTTGCCGGGTTTGCCGTTTTGAATCAGAAACTTCAAACCGCCCATCACGACGTTTTTGAATTCGCCTTGCAGGTGCGTCTGGCCGGCTCCCATGAAGGGCAGCAGTGCGAGCGAGGTGGCGGCGTTGAGTTGTTTGGCGCGGCTGGCCTTGGTGCAGCCATTGCCGCAGGCGCCGCGACAGACCAATTCGTGTTGGAAGGTCCAAGCCCCCGCGGTCGGTCCGCTTTTGATCTGGTGCCGGGAGAACCATTTGAGCGCTTCGGTCACGGCCGCTTCACTGCTGTCGGTGCCGCCATACTTTCGCAGCAGTTTCTCCTTCATCTCGGAGCTTCGGCTGCCCATCGGCTTCATGCTCATCGCGTTCATCGACTGCAGCGTCGCCGCGGCCGGTGCCATTTCGGCGGCAAAGTCACTCATGTCCAACGGGACCGCGGCGATGTCCAGCACGGGCACTTCCATCGCGACCGGTTCGACCATTTCTACCGGGTCGGTGATTTCGACTTCTTCGGTTTCTTCTTCGGCTTCTTCAATCTCGCCGGGATCGAATTCCTCGATCGACAGTTCTTCGATCTCCGGCCCGTCGTCCCCTCCGCTGGACGCCGTCAACACGTTGACGATCTGGATCGGATCGGCGATCGAGACCAAGCCCAGGATCAACAGAATCAGCGCGTGGACCAACGTGCTCACGGCCCAGGCGGGCATCGCTTGGAAAAATAGAAAACGGTGATTGGTTCCGATCGCTTCCTCCTCGTCCTCGGATTCCTCCGCATCAACCAGATCCGCGTTCAGCACCTCATCCGTGATCGAACCCTCGTCGGTTTTCGGGCCCTTTGCGTCGGCGTCGCCTAATGCCTCATCGGGATTGGCTGCAGTGCTCACGAAAGCAATTCCTGAAGTCGTACGGGGGGGATAAATCGGAGAAGAACGGGGTTCACGGCGGCCAGAAATCGCCGGCTGTCTGCCCTTAAGTATAAGCGAAAGAGGGATAATCCGGCGCAACGGATCTCCACATTCTGCGAACGCAATCGCCGCGAGATTGTACCCACGGTCGGTTCGTACCCCATGAATGGGCTGAAATGGTTGGGTCGGCTAGTTCGGGGGGCTACGGGGCCTCAGCGGTTTTGTTTTCTCGCATCTCCACCCGCAACGGCTCGAAGTCGGCGATCCGTTTCAGGAAGGCCGGCAGCGCATTGCGAAACCGTTCGGCGAGTCGAACTTGCCGATTTCCGTCTTGTTTTCCGATCCAGCCCTGGTCCAAATCGATGATGACCTTGGCATCGGGAAACCGTTTCGCCTCGGGGTCGGAGAACCACAGCGTCATGCACGACGACTCGGCCAGACGCGACCGGACCGGTTCCTGCCGCACGGAATCCCAAACGTAGCTGCGGTCATCGAGCAGCAGGTGTCGGAGATGTCCGAGCCCGGGCATGCCGGTCAAACGCAGCGGTTCAACCTCCGACGCCGGCTGATCGGGCTGCGAAATCAGATGGATTTCGGCGGCCAGTTGAAACGCCTCGATCACCTCGGGCCCCCAGAACTGTGTGCTCTGCTCCAGCCGTGTCCGCCGTGCCCAAATGCTCAGTGCGGCCCCCCCGATCCCGAACAGCAAGACACCGATGCCGAGCAGGATCCCCCGCCGCGTGAACTCGACACGGGGGTCGTTGAACTTGTCGGCGTGTCGGTCGCTATGGTCGTCGGTTGGAGAGGTCATCGGTTAAACTGCCGGAAAATGATGGGGAGATCGAAATCGAATCGCTCGCCGAGTCCACTTGGATGACAACACAATGAATTCAGACCTTGCCACCGATCAGGGTGAAAGCACCGTTTTAGTCGACTTGGGTGATCGTAGTTATCCAATTCACATTTCCACAGGGGCAACCGGGCGGATTGCCGCGGCGTTTGAAAAAACACTCGGTGACACCAGCCACGCGCTGCTGATCCACGATGCCGCCGTCGAGCCCTGGGCGGTGGCTTTGGCCTCCCAAATCCGCAGTGATACCCTCCGTGTGGACGTGGCGTCGGTGGCCTCCGGCGAGCCCAGTAAATCGATCGCCCAGTACGAGCAACTGCTGGATTGGATGCTCGAGCGGGGCGCGGACCGACGCAGTGTGGTGATCGCCGTCGGCGGCGGAGTGATCGGAGATCTGGCCGGATTCGTCGCCGCCTCGTTCGCCCGTGGCATCCGTTTCGTGCAAGTCCCCACGACCTTGTTGGCGATGGTCGACAGCAGCGTCGGCGGCAAGACGGGGATCAACCTGTCGGGGGCAAAGAACATGGTCGGCGCGTTCTGGCAACCCGAGCTGGTTTGGATCGACACGCTGGCGATGAAGACCCTGCCCGACCGCAGCTACCTGAGCGGATTGGCCGAGGTCATCAAGTACGGCGTGATCGATGACGCCGCGTTTTTTGATTATCTGGAATCCAACGCGGCGGCGCTGGTCGATCGTGACCCCGATGTCTTGCGGTATGCGATTCAGCAGAGTTGTCTGTCCAAGGCACGTGTGGTCGGCGAAGACGAACGCGAAACCAGCGGCCGACGGGCGATCTTGAATTACGGACACACGTTCGCCCACGCCATCGAGGCCACCGCCGGCTACGGGACCTTACTGCACGGAGAAGCCGTCTCGATCGGAATGCAAATGGCCGCGTCGCTGGCGATCCAGTTGAACCTCTGCGAGCCCGGCGTGCTGGAACGCCAAACGCAGCTCTTGCAGGCCTGCCAGTTGCCGATCACCTTTCCCGCAGCCGACGTCGCAGCCATGCTGCCGGTGATGATGCGCGACAAGAAAGTTGCCCACGGCAAGTTGCGGTTCATTCTGCCGACCAAGATCGGACACGTCGAATTGGTCGGTGACGTCGATCCCGCCGAAGTCGAAACGGCGATCCGAACGCATCGTTGAGTGGATGATGGGGAATGGGGGTAGGAAGATTTTGGGGGTAGGAAGATGAGTGCATTTTGCCTCCAAGGATCAGAAACAATTTTCCTACCTCCAAAATTTTCTTACCTTAGAACCTCTGCTGCCGTTCGGCGGCAGGCACTCGCGTAAGACGACCCGAACAAATTCAAATGGTTCAGCTGGTGGTACAGCATGTAGATCGCCACACGCCGTCGCCAACCGTCCGCCATCGGCCACTCGTCTTGGTACGCCTGTTCGAATTCGCCAGGGCAGTTGCCAAACCACTTGATCATGCCCCACTCGGCCTCGCGGCATCCGCGGTACACGGCCGGGTCGATCAACACCGGTTGTCCCGCGTCGTCGAATAGGTAGTTCCCGCTCCACAGGTCACCGTGTAGCAGCGAGGTTTCGTCGCCGCGACCGGCCAACAGGTCGTCCATCTGGGCGATGATCCGTTCGCAGTCGGATTTCAAACGCGAATCGGCGAGGCCCTGGTCGGTGGCCCATTTGATCTGGAAACCGATTCGTCGGGTGGCGAAAAACTCCGCCCACGAGTCACAGGCCCCGTTGGGCTGCTTCGCCGACCCGAGGTAGTTGTCTTCGGTCCAACCGAAATGCTCGCCCGCGGTGGCTCGATGCAGTTTGGCCAATTGTCGCCCGAAATCGGAAAACCGTTGCGGCGACGATCCCGATGGATCGATGGGGATGTATTCGATTGCCAAAAACGCTTGATCGCCGACGACATCGACGGCCAGCACCTGGGGGACGCGGATCACGTCGGCTTCGGCTAATGCCTGCAATCCACGGAATTCACAGCGAAAATTCGAAACCATGTCCGCCGAATTCTGTTTGATCACAAGCCGAGTCGGTGGTTCGATCGGGCCGTGATCGGGGGATTTGTTCCAAGATTTCAGATTGTCACCGCGAATCGTCACGACCGACACCTCGCTGATGCATCCGCCACCGAGCGACCGCTGATCGACCACTTCCAACGACACGTCCAATAATTGGGAGAGCGACTCTGCGAGCATGATGCGAGTTGGAGGTTTCGGACAAAAAGAATGAAACCTAATGGTGTCCTGACCGGTATTCTAACCAGAGAGCTGTCAGCCGTTTGCCGCGAGGCTCACGCCCAATGCAACTTACTTAGACACCAATCGGGGTGTTTTTTGTTAGCGGCAGGGCGCGAGCCCTCCGGTCTTTCACGGTGTTTTCAGGCTGAAACCGGACGGCTTGCGGCCTGTCGATTTAAGCCCGCACGCGTTAGCAAGGGGCCACGCGGCGCCCCTCGCTCATGCGTCGGGCTGGCATGATCACGTTGATTTCGGAACATCGACTCAATCGACAGGCCGCTTGCGCCGTTCCGCTATCTCCTTTAGTGCCAAAGTCGGTGGCATTGGGCTCACGCCACCACGACCGACTTCCCCTATCCCCCCCTTGAACCGCCATTTCAGAATGAAGATGCAGCAACGTCAACCGAATGTAAACCTGATCGTGTCGGCCGCCTCGTGTTTCGGCCTGTTGGTCGGATCGTGGATCGCACCGGCGGCGGCTGACGAGCCCGTTGCCGCTTCGGCGTTCGGCACGCAACTGACTCGCATCGATCTGGACGACTATCGCGGCCGGCGGTGGCAGCTGGATGATTTTCAGTCCGATTCCATCCTGGTCGTCGCGTTTCTCGGCACCGAATGTCCGTTGGCCAAGCTCTACGCCGTGCGTTTGCAATCGATGCACGATGAGCTGTCTGGTGCCGGCGTTCGGATCATCGGCGTGATGAGCAACCGGCACGATTCCCTGCTGGATATCGGTTCGTTCGCCCAGCGACAAAACCTGACCTTTCCGATCGTTAAAGACGCCGGCGGGCGTTTGGCCGACCAACTCGCCGCCAAACGGACGCCGGAGGTGTTTGTGTTTGATGCCAAGCGACGGCTTCTCTATCGCGGCCGTGTCGATGACCAATATGGCATCGGCTATGTCCGTGACGAGCCGCGTCGCCACGATCTGCGTGCGGCGCTCGATGAGTTGATTGCCGGGGAACCGGTTTCGGTTCCCCGAACCGAGGCGGTGGGTTGCATCATCGGCCGAAAGAAGACGGTGCCCAGCGATGCGTCGGTGACCTATGGCGGTCAGGTCGCGGCGATCCTGAATCGCCACTGTGTCGAGTGTCATCGCGAGGGCGAGATCGCTCCGTTCGCGTTGACCGACTACGAAGAGGTCGCCGGCTGGGCGGACATGATTGCCGAAGTCGTACGTGATCAACGGATGCCGCCCTGGCACGCGGACCCCGACTACGGTCACTTTGCCAACGCCAGGCTGATGAGCGACGAAGAAAAACAGCTGCTCTATGATTGGGCCGAGGCCGGTGCGCCGGCCGGGGACTTGAGTGATCTGCCGGTGCCGCCGGCAAAGGTGGCCGGTTGGCAGTTGCCACGCGAGCCTGACTTGGTTTTTCACGTCAGCCCTGAACCGTTCGAGGTGCCCGCCGAAGGCGCCGTGCGTTACCAGTACTTTCGCGCCGATCCGAAACTGGATCGTGACGTTTGGATCGAAGCGGCTGAATTGAAGCCGGGCAACCGCAGCGTTGTTCATCATATCCTTGCGTTTGCTGTCCCCAAAGGACAACGCGGCGGCCTGGATGGCGCGCGAGGATTTTTGGTCGGTTATGTTCCCGGCGCCCGCGTCGAACCCTGGCCGGCCGGTCACGCCAAACGCCTTCCCGCCGGCAGCGAATTGATCTTTCAGGTGCATTACACGCCGATCGGAACGGTGGCGATCGATCAAAGTGAATTGGGAATTTGTATCGTCGATGACGCCTCGGTCACGCACGAGATCGTGACGACCAGTGCGGTCCAGACCAGGTTTGCGATTCCGCCGGGAAAGGCCGATCATCCGGTCGCCGCCTCAAGTCTCAAGTTTCCCGCCGGCGCGAAATTGTTGAGCATGAGTCCGCACATGCATGTCCGCGGCAAATCGTTTGAGTACACGATTGAATCCAGCGGCGAGCGTGTGCTGTCGATCCCGCAATACGATTTCAACTGGCAAACCACCTATGTGCTCGAGCAGCCCTTGCCGCTGAAGGAAGGCGACCGGATGCTCTGCCACGCGGTGTTTGATAACAGTGAAGACAACCTGAACAATCCCGATCCGACGAAGACGGTGACGTGGGGGGATCAGACGTGGGACGAGATGATGATCGGCTATTATCATCTGTCCGTCCCGCGCGACGGCGAGGCTTCTGGCCCCACGCAGGCCGAACTTCGTCGTGCCGCGGTCGAGCGCGCCGTTCGTTTGGCGACGTTTGATCGGATCGACCGCGACAAGGATGGCAAGCTGACCAAGGCACAGACGCCGCGAAATCTTCACAAGGTCTTTGAGGAGTTGGACGCCGATGGCGATGGAGTCCTGACCCGTCAAGAAGCCGAAACGAAGTGATCCCAGTGGCTCGTTCTTGACGATTCACCGATTTTGGTGAAATGACAATCTTCGCTGGTCGATCGGTCAGCTTGCCGCGTGATTGGCGGCGGGGCCTGCGGAAAAGCAATTCCCGTCGGGGGGGCGGATCACAGGCACGGTCCGGGCGTTTACAATTCGGCAGGGTCGTTTGTCGTCAGCGACCCCACGATCCTGGGTTTAGCAGCAACGAAAAGTGGAATCGGCCGATTGGGCGTTCAGCGAGAATTTGAAGAGTCCGAACTGATCGATCGGGCACTCGCAGGTGACCGTTCGGCGTTTGCCGAATTGGTGCGTCAGAACCAAGACCGTTTGTTCGCCTCGATGTTGCAAGTGACCGGTTCGCCCGAAGAGGCCGAAGAAGCGTCGCAAGAAGCTTTCATTCGCGCGTTCGTCAAGCTGGACACGTTCCAACGCAATAGTCAGTTCTTCACATGGGTCTATCGGATCGCGTTCAACAGCGCGCTGACGCTGCGGCGAAAAAAGAAAGCCCGCGTCTCGCTCGATCAGCTTCGTGAAGACAACGGGATGGAAATGGGCGGCGATGACGAAGGCGTCGACGAGCCGATGTTGCGTGACGAACGCGTGTCCCTGGTCCGCCGCGCGATCGATACCTTGACCGAAGAGCATCGAAAGATCTTGGTGCTCCGCGAGATGGATGAGTTTGCCTACGAAGAGATCGCCGAAATCCTGGAGATCTCGATCGGGACCGTCCGCAGTCGCCTCAGCCGGGCGCGACGCCAATTGAAACTTGCGATCGAGTCGATCGAAAAAAACGAGTGACGACTGCCAGCGGGACGCGTGAGCGGGGCGCGTAGGTGTTTCGGTCACGCGCCACTGGCTGACGGCCAATGCCATCGACTGGGACGCCAAGCGGGGTGTTTTTTGTTAGCGGTAGGGCGCGAGCCCTCCGGTCTTTCACGGTGTTTTTGAAACGCCACCGGACGGCTCGCGCCGTTCCGCTAACAACCTTAGAGCCAAAGTAGCTGGCATTGGGCTGACGCCACGTGCTGGGATCGCAATGCTACTTCACCAAGTAGCTGGCGGTGTAATACGCCTGGGGATGCAGGAGCGGTTGTCCCGCGGCGTTCTTGATCTTGTCGCACAGGAACTCGTGGACGTGTCCCCGTTGCAGGCCAGCGACGACCAGCCGCACTTTCATGCGGTCTTCGGAAGCGGTCGCCGATCGAATCGTCGGTTGCGTGTGGTCGACTTCGGGACTGCCGTACTGCGAGCGATACTCGTACGTGTAGGTTTGCAGTTGATAGGTCGCCGGGTCGGTCACCGAATCGGGGTCCACCGGCTCGGTGAATTCGAGTTCAAAGCCGTCGGGTTGTAAGCGGATGGCGAGGATTTCAAAGGGCGTCTTGCCCGTCCAGTCCAACCGCTCGATGGCAAACGGCCGCGTGCCGACCGATCCCCAACCGCGGTTCGTGCCGCCCACAAACAGCGAACCATTGGGCGTCATTTCGACTCCCACGTTCCCCGACGCGAACCCGGAACGAAACGGAAAGCAAACGCCTTGCACGTGTCCGTCGACTTCTTCCAAGAACACCCGCATGATGGTGCTGGCCGATTGGTCGGCGACGAACAGCTGGTTTTGAAACGGGCCGAACTTGCCGCCGGTGGTGTCGCAGGCGATGCCCGAGGCGCTTTTTCCCATCTTGTTGTACGGAAACAGAACCGTCGGCATGTCCAATTCGGGGATCCGATCGGCTTCGATGTGCAGTCGCGAACCGCTCTCCGGTTCGACCGGCTTCGGCCCCATCGTCGATTCGGCATCGGCGTACCATTTGAATCCACCGGGGTGTCCGACGAATTTTCCTTGCCGCAGCGGTTTCAGCGCACAGGTTCCATTCCACGGACCCTGGTTGTCGGTGTAGTACCAGCGTCCTTGGGCATCGGCGGCGATACCGGCCGGTGAACGCACGCCGCTGGTCATCGGCACTGTTTCCCCGTCGGGCGTGATCTTCATCGCCCAGCCGCGAAAGGGAACGTCACTGTTGAACGATCCGGTCAGACACAGCGTGACGGCCATGTTGCCGTCTTTGTCAAATTTGGATCCGAAGGCGTACTCGTGATAATCGGTGGACACGCCCCAGCCGTCGGCGACGGTTTCAAAAACGTCCGCCGCGCCGTCGCCGTTTTCATCGCGCATCCGAGTGACTTCACAGCGCTGGGTCGCGTACAACCAGCCCTCGCGCCAGGCCAGGCTGAGCGGTTCGTGCAACCCGCGCGCGAAAAACGAAAACTGATCGGGGCCGACCGTTTCCGCGAGCGGATCGGCGATCCGAAAGATGTCGCCGCGTCGGCTGCAAACCGCCATCGAACCGTCCGGCATCAACTGAAAACCGCAAGCCTCGATGACTTCACCGATCGGGGTCTCGAAGGTCGTGATGGTGTAGTAGTCGGATTCTTTGGCCGATTGTGCCGACGCAATCGTCGTCACCGAAAGCAACGCGGCAATGGCCAGTGGAAGAAGAAACTTCATGGAGAGAACGGGTCGGTTGGTGAGGGGTGGGTTGAAGGCGGGGCGTTTTACCACTGGATGATCTGCGTGACGGTGACGGTGTTTTTCGCCGGCAACGGGGCGCGTAATTCGCTACGGCCGTCGACCGTAACGATCTGGCACTCGGCACCGTCGATGGACAGTTTGAGCGGCCCAACCCGGTACAGGTCGTCGCCGGTGGTCTCAATCGTGGCCGCCTGGGCGATCCGCCAGATCCATCCCCGTGACCGATCGTCGGCGGAACGCGTGATGGTCAGTTGTCGCTCGAATCCGCCGGGGCCGAGTGGTCGAATCGAATCGGTCACTTGGGCGTCGTCGATGGAATACAGGAACGTCGGGTTGCCGCCTTCATCGAGTCGGTAGCCGCCGAACCGATAGCCGAGTTCGCGACCCGATTCATCGGGCCAGGTCATGTCGATCGAATCACCGCGTGCCAACGGTGTCCAGGGTTCGAGTGGATTGATCGAGTCGCCGGCCGGGGTGGTGCGGCCCTGTCCGCGTCCGGTCCAGTGCCGAGCCGCATCGATGAACTCGTGCTTCCAAACCGAATTCAATCCCATGCGTTCGGCGTCCCAGATCAAGTTGACTTCGCCGGGAAAACCGACGGCGATGCCGCGACCGGACACGCCTTCGAAAAAATTGCGATAAATCCGCGGGCGTTCACTGGCCGCCAACAGGATCGCGCCGACCCTCAGTCCGGTCGGTTCTTTGGCGGATGTCCCGGCGGCCAAATAGGACCACATTGCGGCGACTTGTTTGTCCGGATCACCGTCGTACAGACTGGTGAACGAACTCTTGCCTTCGGGAAAACTGTTGGGCATCCGCGTGCCCGGCCGGTACTTCGTCGGGTCTTGCAGGTAGCGGTTGAACCAATCGGCTCGCAGGCGTTTGGGCATCGCCAACAGATCGATCACACCGATCCCGCCGCCTTTGACGTCGTTGTAAGCGTGGCACTTGATGCAGGAAAGTCCGGTGGCTCCGACGAGTTTCCGTCCGTTGTTGATCTTGGCATGGCCCGCCGACTCAGACGGCGCGAGGTCGGTGTCGCCGGAGTCCTGTCGATCCAATCGCACCAGACTCTGGTGCAGCAGATCCAAGTTGCCTGCGCCGAAGCCTGGCATGCGGGTCAGCATGTAGGAGCGTTCGTTGGCTCCGGCGGCAAACAGATCGGTCAGGTAGTCCGACGTCAACTTGTCGCCGACTCCATCGAGCGGCGGCGGCAAGCGACTCTCCCAGCCCATTTCGGCCGTCGTGGTTTGGAACGACGCATCGCGTGCGACTTCGGGACCACCGAACTCACCGCGTTGATGACAGGCGTAACAGTTCAGCCCGGCCATCGTCAAATGCACGAGGTCGGCGTCGGTGATCGAATAGGCCGCTGATTGAACCTTCTTTCGCAGCCCGATCGCGTGCTGGATCGCCAGCCGTTGCCGCGGTGACAGGTGGAAATCGACCGCGGGTCTGGAGACCGAGTTGGCGAGGCATCCACGGTCCGTTCGAACGTCGGCCAGTTTTGGGGCTCGGCTGGCAGCGGGACGTGTCGATTGAAATTCATGGCACGAGGCGCATCCGACCGACTGGAACAGTTGTCGGCCCGTTTCGACGGAGTTCGGATCCGGGCGGAACGCGCTGGCCAACAACGGACCGGAGTCTTCTTTGCCGTCGGTGATGACTTCGCGAAGTGGTACGCGGCCGAGCAAGGGGTCCTCGACAAACGCTTCCAATCCGACGCCTCCGCTATTGTTGAACCATTCGATTCGCAGGGGATAGGTTCCCGCGGCCAGTTCAAAGGTGGCGCGTTTGGTCACGACCGGATGGATCCCATCGTTATCGAGTTGGTGGGGGCCGATGATCAGTCGCGAGCCGTCGTCGCTGGCGATCGAGAACTGGTACGGACCGGCCGCGGCGATCCGAATCTGTGACTCGAACACCATCGCGGTGTGCAACGGATCGCCGTCGTGTTTGAGTTCCAGGTCCGAAACCAAATCTTCCGAGACGGGAGTCAAGGCGTCAAAATCGGGCAGCCGTTCCCACTGGCCTTTGTAAATTCGGCGACGGAACTTGGCATCGTTTGCCCGCTCGGTGACCTTGCGGGTGAGATAGCTGGCGATCGCGAAGGCGTCGCCCATCGAGCCGACCAACGAAGGCATGCGGGCGCCTTTGCGGATGGCATGGGGCTGGGCGATCAGTTTGGCAAGTGAGTCGACGGTGTACTTCACATCGAGCTGACCGAGCGGAACGGTCGTGGCCATCGGCGTCTTGGTGCCGTCAAAGGCGGCGTGGCAGGCGACGCAGCCGACGCTGTGATAAAGCGTTTTGCCGCGTTTGACGGCGCTCGGTTTGGCGGGGCGATCGGTGAGATCCGAGGACGTGTCGGCCAACAACAGGTAACTTGCAATCGAGGATGCGGCGGAGTGACGTTGCTGGGCGTTGAGTCCCAACCAGGGATCGGGCATCGTCGTCCCGGTCTTCGTCTTGTGGGGATCGGCGGTCATGTCGACCAGGGCATCGGGACGCAGTCGCTGGCGCACGTCCGACAATACGGGGCCTTTCTTGATCGGCAACACCCCTTCGGCACCTTCGTGGCACGAGATGCAACCGAGCGTGCTGATCAACAGTTCGCCGCCGAGACCTTGGGGATCCTCGCGGCCGGCGAAGAACCGTTCGAAGCCGGGAACGATCGGCCGAGTCGCTTCACGAGCCGCGTCGCGTGGGACCAACCAGATGTTGCGAAACCGGACCGGGTTGCCGTGGTCCTGCAACACGATCGGTCCGTCGTCGGGGCCTTCGCGGAACTTTGCCGCGGTGGTGCTGTTGGGAACGGCGACATCGTTTTGCACGGTGATGCCGTTGAGCCGAACCGTCATTCGCGCGTCGGAGATTTTGGTTTTCCCCTGGTACCGCGCGGCGGTGAAATCGACGTCGTAGGTTTGCCATTGCATGGGCGGCAAACAGGCGTTGAAGTCGGGGGCCTTCACACCGTAAATGCCACCCGTTTCGTTCGCCGCGCCGGAGAGGCCAAACGAATCGAGAATCTGGGTCTCGTAGCGTCCCTGGTGGTACACGCCGCTGTTGCCGCGTGCCTGGCCGCTGGCCTCGGGCATCCAAGGCGTGCGGAATTCAAGGTGCAGTGTGTAGTCGCGAAACGTCTGTTTGGTTTCGGTGCCTTGTTGCAGCAGCCCCTCCTCGGACAGGACTCCGCCGTTCCATTGGGCCAGCGATTCCTGGGATCCATCGAACAAGACGATGGCGTCCGGCGGTGGCGTGGCGCCGAGCGAAGGCGGTGTCCGCTCCACGCGTTTTAGTTCCAAGGATTCGGCCAAGTCCGCGACCGTGTCTTCGTCGCCGTCCAAACGGCGTGGCGGGTTGCCCGCGCCGGTGATCCGATCGAGTGCGACGTCGTAGACGATGATTTCGAACTCACCCTCGCCCACCGCAAGGACCTGCATGCTGCGGTTTTCGCCGGAATATTCACCCTGGACGGTGAAGTCGGGGTCGGTCCGGTGGTCCTGGGACGACGTGGGGTTCTGGGATCGGGCCGGCAAGATGCTGACGGCAAAAAGACAAACGAGTGTCACGCAGGAAGACGCAGGACGCGAAGACGCAAAACGCATGGACGGTCGACGGTGGGAAGATGATCGAAGGCGGGACTGGATTGCGTCACAGCATACACGAACCGATCAATGATGGTACGGGATGATCTCGCGGCCGTTGACCGACGCTTGAGCGCGATGAATCTCTAAATCCAAGTTGTAGTCCATCAGCGTGACGCGTCCGTCGGCGAATGCCACATTCCAACCGCTATGGTGCGTGGCACCGAAATCATGGCATTCCAAACAATTGGCCCGCGAGTCCATTTTGGGCGATCGTGCCGCATAGCGGACATACGAATGGGAGGAGATGGGGACATTGTGGTAGCCCGCGATCGGAGAGCGGTCACCGAACCCGTCTCCGGTCTCCAACTTGTTCAGGTCCATCGCCTTCTCGCCGACCAGGTAGGTGTTGCTCAGCCCGTCGAAGATGGTGTTGAACCGCGTCCGCTGGCCGAGCACCCAGATGCCGTCGTGGGTCAACTTGATCGCGGGTGCTTCACGGCTGTTGGGGGTGGCGCTGTGATCGATGACGGCCGAGCCGCCGTTCATCGCGTAATCGTTGCGCGCCCCGGCGTCGCCGTAACGAAGGCTGTACGGTTCGAGCAGCGGGTACGGCTCGGCATCGCGGCGCGAGGGGCAATGCAACGTTTCGACGGGAACCCGGACCAGCGACTGAATCCGATCCGACGGCGTCACGGCCATTGATCGAGCCAGCGGTTGGATCTTTGTCGCCAGCTGTGGTTCTTCCAGATAAAGCAACACCTGTGTGATCCACGTCCCCCCGCCCAGATTCGTTCGAAAACGATTCTCCCGCTGGGTGATCAGAAAGCCGGGACGCTCACCCCCGTAGCCCGGTAACGATTTGAACGCCGATTCGTAATTGTGGCACGCCAAGGCCACTTGTTTCAGCCGATTCTGGCACTGCACCACGCGGGCGGCTTCGCGAGCCGCCTGGACGGCGGGCAACAGCAAGCCGACCAAGATCCCGATGATCGCGATCACCACCAGCAGCTCGACCAGGGTAAAGGCGTGGCGGGACGCGGTGCTGCGTCTCGGGCAGGGCAGAAAATGTATGGGATCAGAAGCCGGCATCGCAACAAACCTCACCGAGTACGGCTGACGAGCGTCTCACGAAGAGGCCTTCGTTATAGGCGATCGGTCCGCCGCTTGGCAAAACCTTTTTGAGGTTTGGCATGTTTCCGGCGTTCAGGTTCGGATCCAAAACGACAGGGTGTCGGCCAGTTGTTCACCGTCGAGGTACTCGTGCGCGAGCAATTCGTCGGAGACCGCGGCGATCGCCGCCCAGCACAGATCGTCGCTCAGGTGGTGGTGCAACCACACCAGGATCGTTTCCAAAAGTTTCGTGCGCCGACTCGGGTCCCGGATCAATGATTCGCTACGTTGCCAAGCCCATGCCCAATCGTGTTGCCAAGGACCGAAGGTGGCGGGGTGACGTTTTTCACCGCGATAGATCATCTCGGCGACCGGACCGGCGAGAATGGTCAGCACTTCACGTTGAACTTGCCAGTCGCTGTCCGCGTCGACACGTCCCCAATTGACGTGGCAGTCACCGAACCGTTCCGGCAGCCAATCGTCGGCTTCACCGTCTAGCCCGACCGATTCGATTTCCCCGCCCAGGACATAGCCCACGACCGCATGGCCCGCTTCGTGGTAGGCGGTCAACGTCTCGTCGTCGTGCATGGGAGGGATGGGCGATGGCGGGGAAATGGGGCAGGAAAATGCCGTTACCTCAAATCTCAAATCTCAAATCAGCAACTTGGAACTTGGAACTTGGAACTTGGAACTTGGAACTTGGAACTTGGAACTTGGAACTTGGAACTTGGAACTTGGAACTTGGAACTTGGAACTTGGAACTTGGAACTCAAACCGATACCTTACTCGCATGGCTGATTTGATTGCACAGGGACCGCAGAATTATCATCGCTGGCGTCGGGAGATCCCCGATGCGGCGACGTGTAACGATTTGGTGATCGGTCGCAGCGATGCGGATTGGAATGTGCCTTGGGATCCGATGATTTCGCGTGCCCATGTCCGACTGATTCCGCAGGCCGATGAGCGAATCGAGATCATGGCTGTCCCATCGGCCCGCAATCCGGTCTATCACCAGGGGCGTCACGCGGTTCGTTTTGTGTTGGTTCCCG
Organism: Stieleria sedimenti; assembly: GCF_025060895.1. Classification (GTDB taxonomy): domain Bacteria; phylum Planctomycetota; class Planctomycetia; order Pirellulales; family Pirellulaceae; genus Stieleria; species Stieleria sedimenti. The sequence continues at coordinate 112,107 of NZ_JANZKV010000039.1, forward strand.
GGGACCACTTTGTGATCGGCAAGACGACGTTCACTTTGGCGGCGGCGACGAGCAGCCGTTCGCCGGAGCGACTTCGGGATCCGGCCGGTGACGATGGAATGGACGTCACCGAAAACGTGTTCGACCACGTGGCGCTGCGTCGCAAGCACTTTCGCGATGTCAACGCACGGATCGATGTGCTGACGCGGCTACCGGACTTGATTGCCAGCAGCGACAGCGATCAAGAGTTGCTCGTCCGCGTGACGAGTGTCTTGCTGCAATCGACGCCGTCGGCCGAAGCCGTTTCGATTTTGTCCGCTGCGGAATTGAAGACCGATCCGGACGCCTCGATCGAAGTGTTGCACTATGACAACCGCAGCGCGACGCTGGGCGGTTCACCGATCAGCCGACGACTGGTCAAGCGTTCGATCGAAAAGCGGGAAAGCATCTTGAACGTTTGGGCCGGGGGAGATTCCCAGTACACCACCAGTGCCTTCACGGCGCGGGAAGACGTGGATTGGGCGTACTGCGTCCCGCTGAGAACCGAGGCCTGTCGCGGTTGGGTGATCTACATCACGGGGAAACTTCCCGACGCCGGCGTGACCGGCTCGGGGAAGCCGGTGGACGTTTCCGAGCAACTTCACGATGACGTCAAGTTTGCCGAACTGGTCGGAACCACGATGGCCAGTCTGCAACAGAGTCGACAGTTGCAGCGTCGGCAGGCGGCGATGCGTAACTTTTTTGCGCCGGTCGTGATGCGTGCGCTCGCCAGCGGCGACACCGCCAGGGTGCTGAAACCTCGCGAGGCCGACTTGACGGTCATGTTTTGTGATCTCCGCGGGTTTTCACGACGCAGCGAACAAGACTCGCAAAACCTATTGCAGTTGTTGTCCGACGTCAGCGACGCGCTGGGAGTGATGACCAAGCACATCCTCGGTTATGACGGCGTGATCGGAGACTTTCATGGGGATGCGGCGATGGGGTTTTGGGGATGGCCGCTGGCACAAGAGCAATCTGTTCTCCAAGCGGCCAGCGCCGCGTTGGCGATCCAAGCCGAATACCATCATTCGGACCTGGGATTCCGTTGTGGGATCGGGTTGGCACACGGTCGCGCCGTCGCCGGCCAGATCGGTACCAAGGACCAGGTCAAGGTGACCGCGTTCGGGCCCGTCGTGAATCTTTCCAGTCGACTGGAATCGATGTCCAAGCGATTCGGGGCCGAGATCATCCTGGACGAAGCGACGCGGGCAGGGTTGTTGGCATCGGGGCAACACCAATTCAAACTGCGCCGATTGGCCAAGGTCCGTCCCGCCGGGTTCGCGTCACCGGTGGAAATCTCGGAATTGATCGGAGAGGCGGCGATCGCGACACACCAGGTCACCGATGCGTTGATCGCCGATTACGAAGCCGCGCTGGATCTGTTTTGCGCCAGTGATCTGGACGCGGCGTTGAAGCAATTTCGTTCCCTGCCGACCTGGGACGGACCGACACAGATGATGGTCAAACAGATTCTCTCGGGGGACAGCGACGGCGAGGTGATCGAGCTGCCGAAATGATCGCGTGATCATCCGCCAGATCGCGAATCCATTCAGTCGGGTGGTCGTCAGCGCATTCTGTTGTCAAGTTACGCGGCGAGGCGTGCCGACAATCACGCCGGATTTTTATCACTTTGCCACCGCCGCGAAATGACTGCCTACGAATTGATTGACGATCTGTTTGCCTACAACCGCTGGGCCAACGCGAAAATCGCCACGCTCTGCGAGGGGCTGCGTGATGCACAACTCGACGCAAAACGCGAAATCGGTTTTGGCACGCTACGCGGCACCCTGTTTCACCTGTTGACGGCCGAGCGAGTCTGGATGGAGCGCTGGACGGGAGCCCCGTGGCGGCCGTTTCCGACCGACCCCGACGGCATGTCGTTGGACGAGTTTTCCGCCGGATTGGCGGAGGTTGCCGCACAGCGGCGGTCGCTGATCGAAATTCATCGCGCCACGCGCTGGCGTGAACCGATCACGTATCAGGACAGTAAGAAGACCGAGTTCACGCACTCGCTTTTTGATCTGCTGCTTCACGTCGCCAACCATGGCGTTCACCATCGCGCCCAAGCCCTGTACTTCTTGAAACAATTCGATCGCACGGTTCCCGCCGGTCTGGATTACATCTTTTATCGTTTGGCGGCCACGACGGTTGAGCAGTCGCCCGAATCCGTCCAGCAGTTGCAAGCGTTCGGGTTGGAGGTGGCGACGATTCAGACGCCGGATCCCCGTTACGATGCCGCCTTGATCGAACGGCTGTTCCAGTACCAGGACTGGGCGAACACCGAAATCCTGTCCTTCTGTGACACCGTCGAAGTCGCCGCGCTTGATCGCGATTTTCAGATGGGATGCGGGTCGATTCGGAAGTCGTTGCTGCACCTGATGAATGCCGATCGTTGGTGGCTGGAGAACTGGAACGGCCGCCGGCAAGCGTTTCCCCAATCCGCACCTGACACACCATTGGTGGCGATCCGAAAGGCCTGGGCAAAAGTCGCCAAGCAGCGCAACGAGTTCCTGGCCGGCGTCGATTCGACCGTCGCGATGGACGTCGTCACGATCGAACCCGACGGACCTCCGACGGGATTTCGCGTTGGCGAATCGGCACTGCACCTGGCGCTGCACGGAACACACCACCGAGCCCAAGTGATCAACATGTTACGACGCTCCGGGGGACGCATCCGAAATCTTGACATGCTGTATTGGCCTGGGCTCTCGTCACGCTGACGCGTCAACGACTGGACTGCTGCCACAGCCAATCGATCGCCCGGCCGATTTCGTTTTCGTGTTCGTCCGTTGCAATCCCGTCGTGGTCTAAGCCCTCCATGACCACCAACCGTTTCGGTCCCGGCAACGCGTCAAACACTTCCATTTGCAAGGACGGTGGAACCAATTGATCCCGCTCGGATTGCAGCATCACCGTCGGGACATGGGCCAGCGGCGCCGTCAGCGAAAGATTCATCTCCGCCGGAACGCTCTCGGCGATCGCGTCGGTCAGATGCCCCAACGGATAACGTCGCGCGACGCGTTTGACGGTTTGGATCAGCGGTGGCGGATTGCGCAGAATCAACCCCTCGATCTGCACGTTTGTTTGTGAGGCCACATAGGTTGCCGTCGCACAACCGAGCGAATTGCCGATCAACCAAATCCGTGGACGTCGGGCCGGCAAACCGCAAGTGACCAGGGACCAAAATCGCGACGCGCGGCGGGCGATATTGGCCAGCGTGGGGCGACCGCTGGTGGCGCCATAACCGGGCGCGTTCCAGGTGCAAATCTTGACCGTCGATTCGGGAAGGAATCGGCACGGCCAATCCGACGCGCGCTCGGCACGGCCCGCCGTCCCGGGAAATTTCAGGATCATCAAGTCCAGCGGTTGATGATCGGGCGACAACTCGGCGGTCGTTCCATCGCCCCGCGAACGGCGATACTCAACAAAATACTCGTCGGTGACACGATCGACGGTCACCAGCACCCGTTCCTTGGGCGCATAGACCAACTCGTTTCGCGACGGACGCAAAACGAAACGATCCAGCAGATGGCGACGGAACGAACGAATCATGCCAGCATCTTGGTCGTCGCGTCGGCCGTTGTCTAGCTCACATCGGGCCGGGCGCGTTGATCCGGTCGGCCGAACGGTCCTCCCCCGGCGTCGTCGCGCCCTCGGCATCGATCGAGTCCTTGCCGAGCGGTTTGCCGGTTTCCCGATCGAACGTGTCCGGTGAAAGTTTTTCCGGCACGCTGTCCCCGGTCGCATCCATCCACTCGTCCAGCACCGCCAACAGCTGCGTTTGGGTTTCCGCGTGTGCAGGCTGCGCCGCCAAGTTGTTCAACTGATGGGGGTCGGTCTTGACGTTGTACAGTTCCACGCTCGGGCGCGGTGTCAAGAACACGTCGGCTTGGGCGTCGCTCAACTGGCCCGACGCGCGGAGGGCACGTAGTTGTTGGTGCGAATCGCTGCGGACTGAGTCCGCCGGACCCTGCCATGCCAGGTAGGGCCGTTGGTTGAAGATCAGCAAATGGTCCCCGTCGCGCACGCTGCGGCCAAACGCCTCGTAATCGTGCCAGTTGTGTTCCGAAAACGCATACCGGCGAATCGAGGCCGAGGCTTGTTCGAACAACGGCAACATCGATGCACCTTGCATCGTCTCGGGGGTCTGGCAGCCCGTTGCGGACAGCACCGTCGGCGCCAAGTCGATCACACTGACCAATTGATCGCTGGCGCCGGTCCACTTGATTCCCTTCGGCCAATGGGCCACCAGAGCCGTCTTCATTCCGGAATCGTGCAGCCGGGTTTTGGCGCGTGGGAACGGCCGCCCGTTGTCGGCCAAAACGTAGATCAGTGTGTCGTCCAATACTCCTTGGCGACGAAGCTCGTCGACGACGACGCCGATGCGAACGTCGAATCGGGTGACTTCGTTGTAGTACGACGCCAGGTCCTGACGCGTCTTGGGGTCATCGGACAAAAACGGCGGCACCACCACATCCTCGGGACGGTGTTTCGGTCCGTACTCGTCCGGCTTCCATTGTTGATCGGCGTCCCAGCCGCGGTGCGCGTCATAGGACGCAAACCAAAAGAAGAACGGTTGGTCTTTGGGTCGCTGCCGCGTCACGCTCAACCAATTCGCCGAACCACTCGTGTCCCCTTTCGTCTTGCCCGTATCGACGTGGTCAAACGCATCCGGCCGCGGCGACTGGCCTTGGCCCGGCGCGGTCGATTTCATGTGGTGCTTGCCCGACAGTGCCGTGTAGTACCCGGACTGTTTCAAGATTTCCGGAAACCATGGCAAGTGCGACGAGATCGGCTGGTGCAGTTCCGCGGCCTTGCCATTGTTGTGTGGGTAACGCCCCGTGATGATGCTGCTGCGCGAGGGGCTGCAACTGCTGGCGGTCAAGTAGGCACGATCGAAACGGATGCCAGCGTCGGCGAGCGCGTCGATGTTCGGCGTGCGGGCGGCAGGATTGCCATAACATCCATAGTCATTCCAACTGACGTCATCGGCGATAAACAAAACGACGTTGGGCCGATCCGCGGCCAGCGACAGTGAGGCGTGAAGCAGTGCGATGCAAGCGAACAAGAGTCGTACGCTGCACCGAAATAAGTTTGATAGCATTTTCAGCCTGTTGGCAAACAGTGAAAAAAGGGATTCAAATGGCTCCCTAGCTTAATCGGTGCTCGAAATCGATGTGTCGCGCGATAAGATTTTGCCAGGCCGATTCCAGGGGTACGGAAACGGGGACGGCGCAGTAAAAGGCCAGGCTGTAACTTGCGGAACGAAGCACCTGACACTGAGCCCACGGATGGCAGCGCGAACCCACGGATTTTTTGCACCCTCAGTTTCAACGTTGACGAAGCACTCGCGGCGGGGGAGTCACGCGGATGATGGAAACCCTTGACGATCGTTTACAGCGGCGTTTGCAGCGGTTTGAAATCAACGCCGAACTGACGGCGACGGCCGGTGTGGACGCGCTGCGTGGGCGGACCTGGCTGGCGCTGACGTCCAGCCACCTCGGCACGTCGACGCGGCTGCATGCCGAGGTGTGTCGTTACATCAGCCGATCGATGATCGAGGCCCGGCAAGCCGGGCAGGTGTTGTTGGTCGCGGCGGGATCGGCGATCGAATCCTGGGCGGTCCGCGCTGCGGATCTTTTTTCGGTGCCGGTGATCGGTGTGTTCGTCAATGATTCGGTGACGTCGGATCGGTCGGCGGGACGACAGCGGCGGATCGAGGTTCGCGGCGACCGAACGCTCAGTCGCGATTGGGTCGTCGTCGCCTTGGCCGATCGTGTGGATTGTGTGTTCACCCGCCGCAAGGGCAACGTCGAACGGTCGTTGCGACTGCGTCTAGATCAAGAGCATCGGCCCACCGTTCGCGTCGCCGTCCACGACGGTTCGGTCGACAAGTCCGCTCAACGCGCGGCGCGAGACTTGATGGGGTGTGGTGCCGTCGGCTGGTACTGTCGTCCGAGCGTGAGCGAATGTGTGTCCGGTCAGGGGAGCCGCGATTCGGAGTGCGGTGCCACGAGTCGTCTCGCGGCGGCGTGTCGATCCTCGCAATGGGCAACGACGCGAGGCCAGTGGCTGGTTCATTGCACGCGGATCAGCCAAGGTCCCTGGCCGGGGCAAACCGACCGACAACACCGCGACGGTTTGTTGTTGGGCGACACCACGTTGGCAACCATCGCCAAACGCACTCCGTTGGACTCCTTGCAGCGAATCGTTCGCATGCGTCGCGTGGTCGGATCGGCGGTCGCGAGCGATCGGTCCTGGCCGGTGGTTTGTTTTTCCGAGGAGTCGCTTGAGCGGTTGCTTTCTCGGCGAAGTTATCGTCCGCATCTGCACCGCTGGGATTACGAGCCGTATGGCATTGCGATCCGCAAGTCGGCGGCGATCGCCGCGGGGGCCCGGCCGGTGATCTACGGCAGTGCCGAGCAACGAAAGACGATCGCGGAAATCGAGCGGTACCGATTTCAATCCGTCGGCAAGACGTACGATTGGACACGGGAACGTGAATGGCGGTTTGCCGGCGATGTCGATTTGGACCGATTGGATCGCCGTGACGTGCGGGTCTTTGTCGCCGACCCGACAGATGTCAGCCGTGTCGCCGGGCATTTCGACGTCAGCGTCGTGGGCCAGTTTGTTCAATCAGCGGGACGCCCCTCAACGCATGCCTGAGATTCGATACCAAGGTTGTTCGTGATCGACTTGATCGGCGTTGTTTTGGCGGGTGGCAGGTGTCCGCGGTTCAGTAGCTTGCATTTCGCTGATGTACGACGGTAGCGTGTCGGATTCTGGTTGCGGTTTGTCCGAGTCCGGTTCGGGTTGATGCGTCTGCGTGACAGGTACGTTTTCCAAGTCGGTTGGACAGACCTCGATCGGTCGGGATTCCATCAACGTTCCGGTCGCGCGTTTGAAGTTGAAAATCGACAGCTTGAAGGTCAGTTGCGACTGCAGGTACTCGAATTCGGCGTCCGCCAGTGCGTCCTGAGCGATCAGCAGATTTTCCAGGGCCAAGCTGGCGGTGACGTCTTCACCGGGCAGTTGCTGCCAACGTTTGGTCAGCGCATTGAGTTGGGCGGCGCGGGCCTGCATGGCGTGCTGCTTGGTCGACAGTTCGGTCTGGGAAGTCCTGCATTCACGAGCGGCGACTTCGACTTCGAATCGGACGGTTTCCAATGTGGTCGCGTACTGATTGCGGAGTTGCCGGATTTCTAATTGCCGGCGTCGATGTCGGGCGTTGGCGGCGCGGTTAAGTATCGGGAGTTCGTACTCCAGCCCAAATCCATAGCTGGGTCGGCCGGTGTCAAACTGATTCGCCCAAGCGTCGAAGGCTTGCCCCTGGCCTTCCAAACCGCTCAGGTAGAAATTGGTGACCAGATCCAGCACCGGCAACAGTTCGTGCTTGGCCATTTGTAAACGAACCGCAGCCGCTTTGATGTTCTTGATCGCTTGTTTCAGTTCCGGTCGTTTTTGGAATGCGATGGTGATCGATTCATCCAGCTCGACCGGCAGGCTTTCGAAAACCGGCATGTCGATCGGGATGATCTCGACGTCGCAAAGGGACGGGTCGTTGACGAGCGAGCGGAGTCGTGACTCGGCGTTCTTGACCGCGGCGCGGGCGCGGACCAATTCGCTGGCGCGTGATTTCAACGTCGCTTCTGCGCTGATGATCTGCGTCAGCCGGGCGTCGACTTCGCGTCGTTGGTTCAGTCGGTCAAAGACGTCTTTGCCGCGGATGTACGAGTTGATTTTTTGGTACAAAACCGCTCGTTCGAGAAACAATGCCCAGTAGGATCTGGCGACTTCCAGCAGGTGGGATTGAAGTTGGCGTTGGACTTCGTCTTCGGCGACGTTCTTGTCGATCTGGGCCAGCACCACCAGGCTTTCGTTGTACTGGCGTCCGCGGCCGCGCATCAGCGGTTGCGTGAAGGACAAGTTCAACCGCGCCGTGCCTTGCGGGTCGGGCACGAAGAACTGGGAGTTGTTGTCTTGGAACCCGAGCCGTTGAAACAGTTCCAAGTCGGCACCGGACCGCGTCCGTCGACGCAAACCCGCCCGCGCGCTCAAGCGATGGTCTTCGAAGAATTGGACGTCGCCACCGGCGGTCAGTGAATTCCCGATCGGGTCGGTGGTGTCGTCCCAGCGGGCCTCGGTGAACGCGGTCCAGTCGAAGGCGGCGTCGGCCTCGATGATGGTGGTCTCGCGGATCAATGGCAAGTCGCGAAAGACTTGGATCTGTCTGGAATGCTCCAACGCACGGAGCAACGTGTCGTCCAAGGTCAGCCCCGCCGACGAATCTTCCGGGCGGATCGGTTGCGAAACCAGGGGTTGCCACCAGCCGGGGTCGAAGGTGGCGTCGGCTGATTGAACCCCGTCGGCTTCGATGTGCTGATGGACGTGTCGAAGCGTCTGGTCGTCCGCCACCGAATCCGTCGTCACCGATGCAGCCGGTTGCGCTGCCGTTGAGACGACCGGATGAGCTGCCGCCGGGGAGGACTGCGCGGTGAGATCGATGGGGGCACAGGAGACGGTGATCGCGACGAACGAAAATCGCGCGAGCGCCGAAACGTCCACGTTCCATTGCTTCTTGTGAGCCGGCGCGGTGGGCGCACGACCGCACATCGTCAATCCTTGACGAAGTGAAAACATCAGGTTGATTCTGTTCATGTGGGGCAAGTGAACGCATCCGGCGCGCGATCATCGATCATCGATCATCGATCATCGATCATCGATCGGCGGCGGCTGGCGGAATGCCCGTGTGGGGAGGGCAACGATTCCGATGTTGAGGGTTTTCGGTCACGCCGGGCGGTGGACTTCACGAGCCAACACTCAGATCGCCGTTTGAGGTCGCGCCGGCAGCGTTTTGTGACAGATGTTCATGCCGGTACGTTCGTGCGTGTTGCGACGGTCGCCGCCCGGATGCCGGGTGACGGCAGCAGCCATGGAAAACGGGTCAGGGACGAGTTTTGTTAGCGACAGGGCGCGAGCCCTTCGGTCTTCCACGCTGAAACTGGACGGCTCGCGGGCTGTCG
>NZ_JANZKV010000039.1:121154-128104 GCF_025060895.1 Stieleria sedimenti
CCCGAGGCCTGACGGCCAGCCGCTCACCATTAACTCAGCAGAACCCGACTAAATCGACAGCCCGCCAGCGCCGGTCCGCTAACACCTGCAGAGACAAATTCAAAGCTGACCACGCACTAGCTTTGGCTCGGTGCCCCTTCCATCTTCAGCACCGGCAGCCGGCCGCGGACGTCGATTTGGGAACGGATCGATGCGGGCGTGTTGTCGGCCGGTCGCGGTCGTTTCTCAGGCAAAAGTGTCGGTGGGCGATAGAGAGAGCCTTGGCGGGTGCCCCGGCGGGCGAATTCGGCTTCGATTTGAAGCTTCAACGTTGACTTTTCCAGGCACCACTGAGGGGCGATCAGAAACTTTGGTGGCGCATCACCGCTGATTCGTTCGACGATTGTCGTGGGAGGGATGCGTTCCAGGAAGTCGACGACGGTGTTCACGTAAGTGTCCTGCTGCATCATCTGAATTTTACCGCTGGCAACTTCTTCACCCAGCGGTGTCCCTTGGACGGCATACAGGTTGTGCAGTTTGATCGCGTCGAAACCGAGTCGCGCCACTTCGTCGGCGGTCTGCATCATCATCTCGTGGGTTTCGCCGGGGATCCCCAGAATGATGTGGACGCAACACTCGAATCCTTGTCCGCGGCTGCGATCGATGGCGTTGATCAGGTGATCGTGGCGGTGGGCGCGATTCATCCAGTCGAGTCCCGGCTGATGCATCGTCTGCATCCCGAATTCCAGCGAAACGTAGTGATCTTGGGCCAGTTGGCGAGTCAACTCGACGACACTCTCGGGAACGCAATCGGGACGGGTGCCGATCGCCAGGCCGACGATATCGGGGTGCCAGCGGAGCGCCATCCGAAAGACTTCTTCGAGCTGGTCGACCGGGGCGTATGTGTTGGTGGCGGGCTGGAAATACGCTAGAAAACCGGCCACCTGCTTGTAGCGTCGCCGAACGCTGGTGATGCCGCCCTGCAATTGCTCGCTGACTCGTTTTAGCCGTACCCGTCGCGAGGGGCTGAACGAGCGGTTGTCGCAAAAGTTGCAACCGCCGCGTGCGACCGCGCCGTCCACGTTGGGGCAGGTGAAACCGGCGTCGATGCTGACCCGCTGGACCCGTCCGCCGAAACGGCGACGCAGGGCGGCGCCGAACGCGTTGAAGGGAAGACCTTCGCGTTGCCAGGCCAAACGATCGTTACAATGAGAATTTGTCAAAGGAGTCCGTTGCCAAACGATGGTACTGGATCGATAGTAGTAGGTGGCGGGAACCCCGCCCGTTATCATTTGTTTTGTTCTGATCCCTACCAGTCTACCGCGACAGACAGTTCCGCCACATCCCGCGAGGACGACGGTGAATTATTACGACGACGACGAAGACCTCGATTTTGCCGGCCCCTACGGACAGTTGACGCCCGTCGGCGGCGGCGACCCGATTCCGCTGATCAAAGATCGCCTGACCATCGGCCGACGGTCCGAATGCGACGTCCAGCTGAAGTTCAATAATGTCTCCGGCCAGCATTGCCGTCTCTCCCTGGAGCACGGCTATTGGTTCATCCGCGACATGAACAGCCGCAACGGTGTGAAAGTCGACGGCCGACCGGTCATCCGCAAACGGCTCGATCCGAAGTGCAAGTTGTCGATCGCACGCCATGAGTATCTGGTCGAATACGATCCGCAGACGCTCGGCGCCTACGGGCCTCCGCCGGCAGATGACGAGTACTTGGACGAATTGATGCGGAGCTCGCTGATGGACCGCGCCGGGCTCAGCAAACGGGACACCAAGCGACCCTTCGGCAACAAAGATCCCGAGTAGGGCATGCTGTGCATGCCATTTGTCACGCACAGCGTGACCTACCGGGCACTTGTCACGCACAGCGTGACCTACTCAGGCAATGGTCACGCACAGCGTGACCGATCCGGCGATCGATCGACGCACCCTGCCCGACGCCGCGTGCTACGGCGTCAGCTGTTGCGTTTCGGTCACGTCGACGTCCGCGCCGCGTTTGGAAGTGTCGCGTTGGGAGGATTCGCGTTCGGTCGCCGACGCCTCCGGCTCGTCATGATCTCGGCGATGTCTGCGATGGACGCGATCATCGCCGACTCGGCGGACAAAGATCCAAAGCGTGCCGCTGACCACCAGGATCGAGAGCATTGCCGCAGCCCCCTCCCAGTGCAATGTTTGCTCCATCGCCGCGACCGGCGCGAACACTTTGCTCAGCCGATATTGCACCAGCACCAGTAGATCGGCCTGGTTGTCGCCGCCGGAGCCAAACTTGCCTTCACCGGGCACCGCGACCGGCTGCATTGCCGCGATCCAGTGCCCCCCGTAGGCCTGGGCATCCTCGGCGACGGCCACGGGATCTTGGTAGTCGACATCACCGCCGCGCAGCAGGTCGTCCATCTTTTCCGCATCGACCTTGAACGGGTCACCCGCGTTGCGCATGCCGGCCCGGTGTCGGGCCTCCAGGTACGGGTGTTGCAAAATCGTTCCGCGCACCTTGCCTTCACGGGCCTCGACGAGCACGGCGACCTGGTTGGCACCCTCGTCGCCTTGCAGCAGTTCGAAATCACCCAAGTTGACCGTGGCCACAAACACGGCGTCGGGTTCGCCGGATCGGTCGCCGGACAAGTAGATGGGGCCGCTGATCGCCACTTTCCACAACCCCGTCGCGGTCGATTGGAAAGCGGCCGACAGGTGCATGTGATCGAGTGGTTTGATCGAGTCGATCGGCGTGTCTCGCGGCAGATCATTCTTAAGGGAGTGAAAATACGTCCGGTAGGCATAGTTGCGTCCGGCACTGTTTTGTTCGCGCGCGACGGGATTGTCATAAGCGATCGCGAAAATCGTCCCCGAATGGTCGGTCACAAACATCGTCGCCAAACGTGGGACCCGCGAATCGTCCGCCTCATCAGTGTATTGTTCCAAGCGTTTGTCGAGATATTTGTCCAGTGCGATGCGGGCGGGCAGGTCCAGCAGGGTGTCGCGCGTCTCGACCATCTTCAAAGCCAAGGCGCTGGTGCCCTGGTCGGCGATGATTTTCAGATTGCGACTGACCGCGGGGTCGCCGAGCGCCGCGGCGAGCGTGGCGCGAAAATCGGGCTCGTTGATCTCGTCGCGGCAGAGCCGGAAATAGCGTTCCAGCTCGCTCTCGAGTGTTCGTGCGGCAAATTTTGCCGCCAGCTCGTTGCTGCTGAACGCTTCTTTGCGCAAGGCCTGCTTTGTTTCTTCGCTGGCGCGATTGATGGTGCGGATCGCGTAAATACTCGTTACGACCAACAGCAAGATGGGCCCCAGAATCCCCAGCACCATCAGCGGTCGTCGCGCACGCAGTTCGTCTCGGCGATCCAAACGGTCCAGAATTTCTTGAACGTTGGTGAAGCGGTCGTCAGGATTGGCCGCCAAACAGCAACTGACGATCCGTGACAATTCGCGGTCGACGCCGGAGCGTTGGATGTGCCGGACCGGCGGCGAGGCTTTTTGGATCGACTCGCGGTATCGCTGCAACCGCTTGGGCAGTGAACCGGCGGTGTCGAGCTGTTCGATGATCGAATCTTCGCGATACGGCGGGCCGCCGGTCAGCATCCGGTACATGATCGCGCCGACGGCGTAGACGTCCCACGCACTGCTGGGTGAGGATTCCAGGTCGGCCTGTTCGGGGGCCATGTAGAACAGCGTGCCCAGCGAAGGCGATTGGTCATGGGTCATTCGGCTCTGGCCGAAATCAGCCAGCCGGGGCTCGTGGTCTTCGCCCAGCAGAACGTTGGCCGGCTTGAGATCGCAGTGCAAAACCCCCTTGCTGTGGCTATGGTTGAGCCCGACGCAGATTTTGCGAAACATCTGAACCGATTCGGCAACCGGCATCGCCCCGCGTGCGGTCAGCTCGTCTTCCAAAGACCCCCCGGTGACCAGCTCCATCACATAATAGGGTGGATCGCTGTCCCAGCCGACTTCCAGCACTTGGACGATGTGGCGATCTGAGGATAATTGCACGAGGTTTTTGACCTCATGGCTCAGCAGCGACCAATTCACACCGCCACGGTGCAAAAAAAACTTGATCGCGACGGGGCGACCGGTGTTCAGATCCCGCCCGACCCAGACCTGGCCGAACGCGCCGCTGCCCAAAAACCGTTCCAGCCGATACCCTGGGACATCGGCCGGTGGTGTCGTTGCCTGCATCGACAGCTTTTTGCTGGTCGATCGGCCGCCCTCGGTTTGATACTGCGTTTGGTCTTCGTTGCTCACTCCGTCACTCTCGCCCTCTTGGAGCCCCTCGCTCGTCATCGATGCCATTTCATCTTCCACGATCACCGTTTTTTATTGTAGCGGCCGGGACCCCCACGGTCGTCGAGGTGGCGACAAAGCTTTGCATCGGACGCTGCCTTCGTCTACCGCCGCGAATCTCGTTTGGCACCTTGGCCGTCGCTTCGGTCGTCGTCCTGGCCGCCGCCTGGATTGCTCCGGAAATGACCATCGCCCAGAATCCGACGCCGCAGGACACACGCCGGCAGGCTGGGAGCGAACAGGCTGCGTCGCCCTTGCCGCTGCCGCTCGATGGGCGTGACGGACGCGAATTGTTGCTCCGGAATTTTCGTCCGATTTCGAAACTGGTGGTGCCCCAAAATCCGCGACACTCTGCGGCGATGCCGGTCGTGGACGTTCACACCCATTTCCACTACCGGCTGCGTGATAGCAAAGAAGCCCTCGATGACTTTGTCCAATTGATGGATCGCAACAACATCGCGGTTTGTGTTTCACTGGACGGGAAACTCGGCGCTCAACTCGATCACCACGTGGAGTATCTCTGGTCCGACTATCGCGATCGCTTTGCCATCTTTGCCAACATCGATTGGCAGGGGAACGCGCCTCGAGACCAACCCGCGTTGTGGCCGTGTCACCGGCCGGGGTTCGCCGACCGTACCGCCGCTGCACTCGAACAAGCTGCCAAACAGGGCGTCAGTGGGCTGAAACTGTTCAAGCGATTCGGGCTGCAGTACAAGAACCCCGACGGGACCCTGATCAAGATCGACGATCCGCGGTGGGATCCGATTTGGGCCAAGTGCGGCGAGTTGGGATTACCGATCATCATTCACACCGCCGACCCGGCCGCATTCTTCGATCCCATCGATGAAACCAACGAGCGCTGGGAAGAACTCAGTCGTCACCCCGATTGGAGCTTTCACGGCGACGCCTTTCCATCGCGTCAGGAACTCTTCGAGGCCCGCAACCGGGTGATCGCGCGTCATCCAAACACACAATTCATCGGTGCCCACGTCGCCAACAACCCCGAAGATTTGAAGGTCGTCGCCGGGTGGCTGGACGAGTATCCGAATCTGTGGATCGAACCGGCGTCGCGGATCGCCGAGCTGGGGCGGCAACCGTTCACCGCGCGAGAGTTTCTGATTCGCTATCAAGACCGACTGTTGTTCGGCACCGACGGTCCCTGGCCCGAGACCCGTCTCCGGTTGTATTGGCGATTCTTCGAGACCCGCGACGAGTCGTTTCCGTACAGCGAAAAAGTGCCCCCGCCGCAAGGTCTGTGGCAGATCTATGGTGTCGATCTGCCCGACGAGGTGTTGAAAAAACTGTATTTCGAAAACGCCGGCAAGCTGATCCCCGGGATCCGCCAGCGGCTTGAGCGGTGGTCGCAAAATTGACGTCCGCCAAAGTGGGATAGGCTTCTAAGCTCGTCGATTCCACGCGGTAGGTGACGCTGTGCGTCACGGCTGAGATGTGGCGCACAGCGTCGCCTACCGTTCAGAAAGAACTCGAGTATGGCAGGCTGGAAGCCGATCCCACTTTCTCATCACAAAACTTAGACCATGACCTCTCCCGACAAACCCACCGCCGAGCCAACGTTTGCCATGTTGTGCTGCGCCAATGGCGCCGAAAAACAGGTCAAGCAATCGATCGCCGCGGCGGGTTGGCGGTTGGCGTTTTCACGACCCGGCTTCGTCACCGCCAAACACGACCAGCCGATGCCGTTGCCCGGCGGGACCTTCATCCGCACCGCGGCGCACTCGATCGGCCATCTCAAAGGTGCCGATGGCGAAACCCAGGTGAACCGGCTGATCGACTTGCTGGACGATACGTTTGCCGGCGGGCGGACGTTTGATCAACTGCACGTCTGGCCGCGCGATCGGCTGCCGATCGGAAAATTCGGCTTCGAACCCGGGGTCGATGAAGTCTCCAAGCTGGTGGCCCAGCGAATCCACACGGCACTTGTGGATCGTTGGGTCCGCGGCGATCAACCCAATCGCATTGCCGAGCCCGGTGAACGCGTGCTGGATCTGGTGTTGGTCGATCCGGATGACTGGATGATCGGATGGCACACCGCAGCCAAATGGCATTCGCGTTGGCCCGGTGGCGTGCAGCCGATCGAGCCGCAATATGAACCGATCTCTCGCGCCTATTACAAAGCCGCCGAATCGATTACCTGGAGCGGTTTCGATTTCGCGCCCGGCGACGTGGTGGTCGAAATCGGCAGCGCCCCCGGTGGTGCCTGCGGACGACTGCTCGAATTGGGGTTGAAGGTGATCGGAATCGATCCGGCGGAAATGGACGAGCGGATTGCCGATCACCCACGATTCAAACATCTCCGCGCCCGCGCCGGGGATCTTCCCCGCCGAGAATTTCGCAACGTCAAATGGCTGTTGGCCGATTCGAACGTGAAACCCGAAAAAACACTCACGACGATCGAGCACATCGTGACGCACCGTGAATGCTCGTTGTCGGGAATGTTGCTGACGATGAAGCTGGGCAACTACGATGCGGCGGGGCGAATCGACGCTTGGCTGAAGCAGATCCAGACCTGGAATCCGGTCGACGTGCAAGTCCGTCAGCTCGCCCGAAACCGCTGCGAAGTCTGCATCGCCGTGCAGTTGCGGTAGCACGGCCCGTTGGCCGGGCGCCCTGCCGCTAAATCGACAAGGTTTTGACCAGGGCAGGCCCGTAGGCTCGCGCCA
>NZ_JANZKV010000390.1 GCF_025060895.1 Stieleria sedimenti
TCGTTCACGGCGTAGGGCTCCGCCTGGGGACACATTGCTTCGCAGGCTCCCGCCTCCCGGCCGCGGACCGCGTGTGGCAGAGCCACACCGGCATTGCTGCGTTCCAAGGCGGAGCCTTGGAAGCAGGGATCACGCGCCACTGGCTGACGCCGCGTGCTGGGACGTGCGGTGCACGTCACGCTGTGCGTGATGATTGGCATGCACAGCATGCCCTACATGATTGGCATGCACAGCATGCCCTACTTTGCCAATTGCTCGTCAAAGAACTTCAGCATCCAATCGGTCAGCTTTGGGCTGAGGAAGGCGAACAGGTGGCCGTTGCCTGGCAGGGTGTGTAGCGACGATTCGACGTCGGCATCGACCAGCGCCTGGTGAAAATTCTTGGCGTTGTTGATCGGGACGATCCAATCCGCTTCGCCGTGGATGATTTGAAACGGGGGGTCTTTGGGAGACGTAAAACAGATCGGCGAAGCGGCGGTGTAAACGTTCGGCAACTCGCGTCGCGATCCGCCCAGGAAAAACGCCAGCGACGTGTTGTCCGGTGGCAGCTGCCGAAAGTCCGTCGGCGGGCCACCGATGCAAACGGCACCGATCGACGGGAGCTTTTTCCAACGTTCGTCTTGCTGCGGCCAGGACGTCGTCTGACGAACGGATTGCCAGGGTTCATCGGCCAGCGTGGCGACCAGCGAAACCAGGTGGCCGCCGGCGGAATAGCCATACAGACCGACGCGCTCGGTGTCCCAGTGGTAGGTGGGGGCGTTCTCGGTGATCCAGACCAGAGCCGAGCGTACGTCATCGACTTGATCGGGAAACTTTGAACTCGGGGCGTGCCGATAATTGATCGCGACGGCGGCGAAGCCGTTTCCCGCCAAATCCCGGGCGTGACGCTCCATCGTCCATTTATCGCCGGTCGCCCAGCCGCCGCCGTGGACGACCAGCACCACCGGCCAGCGGCGATCGGGGGCCGTCCCGGACGCCTGCCGGGATGGCGTCTTGGGTTGCGGCAGATAGACGTCGCAGCGGCTCGCGCTGCCCAACTCGTCGCCGTCCGCGCCGCAAAACCGCAAATCAGCGATCTTTTTGACCTCAAACGCGGTCGCGTCGGGACGCTCTGGGGCCGAATCTGCCGCGACCGGAGGCGTCGGCGGACCGGCTGGGTCTGCGGCAATCGCCGAAATTTCGCTGCTGTAGATGCCTGCAATCACACTGCAAGTACCCACCAAAACGCAAATTGGTCGCTTCCTGGTCCGCTGTCGTCTCATCAATCGGTCCGCTCATTGGGCAATTGGCCATCATCCGTATAATAATGGACCGACCAGACCCTCCACCATCCGACCCACTGACACCCCAAGCCACACGATGCCCTTCAATGATTCGCTATCCGGCGAAGACCTTTCCCTGGATTCCATCCCTGCCGCGGTCGAGGCAGTGCGACGAGGCGAGGTTGTGATCGTCGTCGATGCGGAGGATCGCGAAAATGAAGGCGACTTCATTTGTGCGGCCGAAAAGGCGACTCCCGAGACGATCAATTTCATGCTCGGCGGTCGCGGCCAATTGTGCGTTTCGATTCTGCCCGAAGTCGGCAAGCGATTGGAGTTGTCTCCCGTCGTCTCGGACAACAACGCGCCGCTGCGTACGGCCTTTGTCACCCCGATCGACATCGCGACCGCGCGGACCGGAATCACAGCCGCCGAACGCAGCGAGACGATTCTTCGGATCGCGTCGCCGGATTGCAAGGTCGAGGATTTCGTCCGCCCCGGACATGTGTATCCGTTGATCGCCAAAAAGGGAGGCGTGTTGCGTCGCGCCGGGCACACCGAGGCGGCGGTCGATCTGGCGCGGATGGCCGGTTTGCAGCCCGCCGGGGTGCTCTGCGAAATCCTGAACCAATCCGGTGACCGCGCCACACGGGATGAATTGATCGCCATCGCCAAGGCAAACTCGCTCAAGATCATCAGCATCGAGCAACTGATCGCGCATCGCCGCGTGAGCGAAAAACTGGTCAACCGCGCCGCCCAGGCGACGTTGCCGACCAAGTACGGCGATTTTCAAATCATCGTCTATTCGGTCGATTTCGAAGATCAAGAACCGATCGCGTTGACACTCGGTGAGCTGTCCCAGCAGGCCGAAGGTCAGACGCCGCCGCTGGTTCGGATGCACAGCAGTTGCTTCACCGGCGATCTGATTGCGTCGCTGCGATGTGATTGTGGCGACCAGTTGGAAATGGCCCTGGAGATGATTGCCGCCGAAGGTCGCGGCGCGCTCGTTTATCTGCCCCAGGAAGGACGCGGGATCGGACTGGCCCAAAAGATTCGCGCCTACGCGCTACAAGACCAAGGGATGGACACCGTCGAAGCCAACCACGCATTGGGTTTCAAGGCCGACATGCGCGACTACGGAGTCGGGTTGCAGATCTTGAAGGATCTGGGCATCAGCGAAGTTCGCTTGCTGACCAACAACCCCAAGAAGCAGCAAGCGTTTAACCTGCGCGGCTACGATTTGAAGCTGGTCGATCAGGTGCCGATCGTGACGCCGGTCAACAAGCACAACAAGAGCTACCTGGAAACGAAGCGATCCAAGATGGGCCATCAATTGCCGGATTTGGGCTGAGATGCAAACGCTTCCTGAAAAACCGGCGTGGCTCCGCCGCGTTTCGATCCTCGGTGTCGGGCTGCTCGGCGGCAGCGTCGCAATGGCGTTGCGGCGGCGTGGGGTTCATGTCGTCGGCTACAGTCGACGCGAATCAAGTTGTCGTGCGGCGATCGAGGCCGGCGCGGTCGACGAAGGATTCACGGAGATCGCAGCGGCGTGTCGTGGCAGTGACGTTGTCGTCGTCGCCTCTCCGGTCGACAAGATCGTCGAACTAGCCATCGCTGCCGATCGAGTGTTGGGTGACGACGCGTTGATCACCGATGTCGGCAGCACGAAGGCCCGTATCGTTGCCGAGATCGAGGCGCAGTCACCGTCGCTGGCTCGGAAATTCGTGGCCGCCCATCCGATCGCGGGATCCGAAAAGACCGGTGTCGAAAACGCCACTGCGACGTTGCTCGAGGGCAAGCTGGTGATCATGACGCCCGGCGATCACACGCCGGCGGCGGCGGTGGATCGGGCCGGCGCGTTTTGGATGCAGACCGGCGGTGACATTCTTTCGATGTCGCCTGAGCAACATGACCAACGGTTGGCGGCGGTCAGTCATGTGCCGCATCTGGTTTCCTCGCTGTTGGCCGGCCTGATCGATGACGAATGCGTGCCGCTGGTCGGCAGCGGATGGAGAGACATGACGCGCGTGGCGGCCGGAGACCCGACGATGTGGACGGCCATCTGTGTGCACAATCGCGAAGCCATCTTGGGGCAACTGGATCACTTTTCCGATGCGCTGGGATCGCTCCGGGAAATGTTGGCCAGGGGCGACATGGCGGCGCTGAAATCTTGGCTGGACGATGCCAAGGCACGCAAGGAAGCGAGCGAGTGAAGCATCTTTCTTACGGTAGGACGCGAGCGCTCCGGTCTTTCGCGGTGTTTTTGAAGCGCGACCTCCCCTCGCTTCCTTCGACCCACCTGCCAGGTGCCTGATTGCACGTTCGTGAAATGCATCAAGGCGCCATTGACGACGGTCTACAAATCATTGGTCAAGCGAAGCAACGCGTCGGGCCGATCTCGCACCAGCAACCGGGCATCCAGACCGGCTTGTCGGGCGGCATCCACGTCGCCCCGTTTGGTGTCACCGATCATCAGTAACCTGGACCGATCGGTGATCCCGATGCGACTGACTGCTGCGTCGTAAAAGCGTGTGTTGGGTTTGGACCAGCCGAGCTCGCTGCTGATCAAGACGGCGTCGAAATAATGCGTGATCCCCATTCCTTCCAAGATCGTCCGCAAGCGAAGGTCGAAATTGGAGGCGACCGCAATCGCGTAGCCTTTGGATTTCAGTCGCTCGATGGCGGGCAGGGCATCCTCATACAAGCGCCAGGCGTCGGCGGCAGCGAAGTGGTTCCAGAGTGAACCGAACACGCCGTCGCCGGCCAAGCCGTCGAGATCGCCTGGCGGCAAATCCGGCGGTAAATCACCAATCGTGTCGGCGACGATCCGTCGCCACCGCCGTCGCTCGGCCGCCTCGTCGGTCGGCTGGTCGACGGTGTCGCCAAAAAAATGGCGTTTCATGGCGGCTTTCAGATTCTGACGCACCGCTTCAAACGAATGTTCACTGCCCAGGGCGACGGCGGCGGCGTGATACGCCCGCGCCGGCTCGGGATCCGGGGTCAGCAGGGTGCCGGTGGAATCGAAAAGGATCCAGTCGTAGGCGTTCATCGGAGTGATCGGCATGGTTGTCGGTTGGCGGGATGCAGTTGAGGCCCCTGTTGGGGCCCTAGTCGTAAATTTGATCGGGTGCGATGGTGTAGTGATGGAAGACGTGCGAAACGAACCGAACGAGTTCTCCGAACCCTATCCTCAGGCCGTCAATCAGGCGACGGGTGTCTCCACGCAGACGCCGCCGGTAGAGCTGGTCCGATCGGGGGATCGGCACTCGGTCTCGACAAACGGCATGGGGCGACAAAGCAATGGCGAGGCCGGTGACGACAACGGCTCGCCCTGGTTGCCGCTGCGCAACCCGATCTATCGTTCGTTCTGGATCGCGTCGTTCGTTTCCAACGTCGGCACGTGGATGCATGAAATCGGCGCGGGTTGGTTGATGACCGACCTGGATGCCTCGCCGCAAATGGTTTCCGCCGTGCGGACGGCGATGGCGACGCCGATCGTCTTGCTGGCGATTCCCGTCGGCGTGCTGGCCGATCGGGTCGATCGACGCCGATTGCTGTTGTCCACCCAAGTCCTGATGCTGTTGACCGCGGCGAGTCTGGCGGCGCTGACCGCGGCCGGCGTGATGACCAGCTGGCTGTTGCTGGGGCTGACGTTCTTGATCGGGTTGGGGCTGACGTTGCACGTCCCCACGTGGCAGGCGTCGATTCCCGAGTTGGTGCCACGTCCCCAGTTGTCGCGTGCGATCGCGTTGGGCAGTATCAATTTTAATTTGGCGCGGTCTGCCGGTCCGGCGATTGCGGGCGCGTTGGTGGCCGTCGCGGGGTCCTGGATCGCGTTCTCGTTCAATGCGATCTCGTTCGCCGGCGTGATCGTGGTGTTGTTGATGTGGCGTCGCCAGGGACGCGAGTCTTCGCGTGGGTTGTCCTATCGAAAATCGTTGTACCAGGGGCTGCGCTACGTTTACCGCAATCACCAGATGCGACACGTCTTGGTGCGTCTGGGGCTGTTCGTCGTGCCGGCCAGCGCGTTGTGGGGGCTGTTGCCGTTGGTGGCCCGTCAGCGATTGGATTGGGGGGCCGACGGGTTTGGAGTGTTGGTCACCTGTGTCGGTGGCGGGGCATTGATCGCGGCGCGTTTCTTGCCCGTGTTGCAGCGGCGTTTCGGCGGCGACGCGACCATTGCTTTGGCCATGCTGGTGTTTGCCGGCGGACTGGCGGTCATGGGGTCTTCGACCCAGCGCTGGGTCGTGGTGGTGGCGACGCTGGTGATGGGGTGCGGCTGGATGGTCACGTTGACGACTCTGAACACGGCCGCACAAATCACGTTGCCCAGTCGATTGCGGGCGCGGGGGATGAGTTGTTACTTGACGGCGCTGGCGCTGTCGATGTCCACCGGTTCATTCTTGTGGGGCAGCGTTGCCGAGTCGATCGGTGTCGCTGCGACGCACGAAGGGGTCGCCGCAGGAGTCGCCGCTGGGGTCGGCACGGCGCAAAAAATCGCGGCGGCAGCCCTGTTGGTCACCGCCGCGATCGGCATGCTGTTTCGTGTCGTCGGTCCTACGCGAACATATAGCCCTCTTCACCGTGATCGGTGATGTCCAGCCCGCGTTGCTCGCTCTCGGCCGGGACGCGAAGCCCGATGACGATGTCGATCAGCTTGAGCAAGATCAGGCTTCCGATCGCTGCGAAGGCGAACGTGATCAGAACCGCAACAATCTGCCCGATCAGTAGCGCGGGGTTGCCGGATTCGAGCAGCCCGACCTTGGTCCCATTGCCGCTGACATCCAGGCACGCGCGACTGGCGAACACGCCCGTCAAGATGGCTCCGACGGTTCCGCCGACGCCGTGGACGCCAAAGGCATCCAGGGCATCGTCGTACTTCAACGTGTGCTTCAGCTTGCTGCACGCCAGGTAACAGAGGATCCCCGCGGTCAGGCCCATGACCAGTGCCGGCATGGGTTGGACGAATCCCGCGGCCGGTGTGATGCACACCAACCCCGCAACGGCACCACTGCTCGCGCCCAGGACCGTGGGCTTGCCCAGCACGATCCACTCGGTCATGGCCCAGGCAAACGCGCCGGCTGCGGCCGAAAAGTGTGTGACCGCGAACGCGCTGCTGGTGACCCCATCGCTCAGCAACTGGCTGCCGGCATTGAATCCGAACCAGCCGACCCACAGCATCGCAGCACCGAGTGCGGTGTAGGTCAGGTTGTGCGGCTGGAAGGGCTCGTTGGGGAATCCCATGCGAGGTCCGATCAGGATCGCGGCGACCAGCGCCGACACACCGCTGGAGATATGAACGACGGTGCCGCCGGCAAAGTCGAGCGCGCCGCCCATGATGCTGGCTTCGCCATAGGCCAGCGGCCCACCGTCCCAGACCCAATGGCAAAGCGGGCAATAGATCAGCGTGCCCCACAGGATCGAGTAGATCACCATTGCGCTGAATTTGATCCGCTCGGCGAACGCGCCGCAGATCAGGGCGGGGGTGATGATGAAGAACATGCCTTGGAACAACATGTGGGTCAGCCGCGGAATGCTGCCTTCCATCGGTGTGACGGGCTTGCCGAGCGCTTCACTCCATTCCCGTTGCACCCCGTTCATGAACAGGTAGTCGGTGTTGCCGATCCAGCCGCCGGATCCGCCGAAGGCGAGCGAATAACCGTAGATCGCCCAGATCACCGTCATCAGTCCCATCAAGAAGATGCACTGCATCATCACGCTCAACACGTTCTTGCGCCGCACCAAACCGCCATAAAACATGGCCAGCCCCGGCGCGGTCATGAACAGAACCAGTGCGCAGCAGATCAGCATCCACGCGTTGTGGGCGGCCAGCGGCCCGTCGCCGATTTGCTCATCGGTCATGCCCGCCGGCGACGCGGTTGTCTCCGTCGCCTCCTGGGCCGCCGCGGCACCCATCGGGCCCAGCAGGAAAAGCGATCCCAGGATCGAGATCGCAAACCAAAGTCTCCACCTACTCACAGCTATCACCTCGTTGAGAAAAGGACTTGTCGGGTGACTGAAACGCAAGCCAGCAGCGGTCGTCGGATCGGTGGGTTCGGCCGCCTTTCTCGTTCCGCCGAAAGACCGAGCGGCCGGCGTCGAGATGCGCCGACGGGGAATGCTCGAAAAGATCGTTCACGGTCGAGAACCGAATCATCAATCCGCGACGGGAGGGTGCATTGCTTCGCTCCGTGACAGTCGCGCAGCGGTTAGAATACGTCGAACTGCGAAACGCCGCTATCGGAGTGTGGGCGGAGCGGAAAGGGGGGCAGGAACAGCAACAAGAGGTTCAGCAATCGTTGGTGTTTAGCCGTTAGGCGATTCCCGGTCGCTGCGACGCAGCGACAGTCGGCGGCTTTAGCCCAATACC
>NZ_JANZKV010000391.1 GCF_025060895.1 Stieleria sedimenti
ATTCTCGGGGCCTGCCAGCGCGTTCGTGGAATGCGTCCGCCGATCCACGCCTTCGTACTATCAAACGGCTTGCGAGATCGAGGCTGCGATTTTCCCGTCTGCCATTTTCTGCAATCCGGATTGGATCCCTAGTCGGCGGTTGATACGGTACACTTACGAATGGCACCAACTCGTTGGAGAGTTGTTCGAGGCGCGGTTCGGCGAATCATCGGGATAGGACGACGCGATGGACAGCGTTTACATTGAAACATCTATCGTGAGTTACGCCACAGCGTGGCCCAGTCGTGACATTCAAACGGCTGCGATGCAGCAGCAGGCCCGAGACTGGTGGAGCCTGGAGCGCCCCAAATTCGACCTTGTGACATCTCAATTGGTGATTAACGAGGCATCCGCAGGTGACCCTACCGCAGCGTCGGATCGGCTCAAGCTGTTGGATGGGTTAGATCTTGTAGATGTCGGTGCAGACGCGCAGGCACTCGCAAATCGAATTTTGGCGGCACACTTGATGCCGCAAAAGGCTGCCGCAGATGCCTTGCATGTTGCCGCAGCGGCACTCGGAGGCGTAAACTATCTCCTGACACTTAACTGCAAGCATATTGCGAACGCTCACGAGCTTCCGCGTGTCTATCGGTTACTGGATAGCGAAGGGCTTGGGCAATTATTGATCTGCACTCCCGCAGAGTTTTTGGGAGGGGATGATGACGAAGAATCCGATACTTGACGAACTGCATGCCGTCCGCGAACAGTTACTGGCTGATGCTGGTGGAACGCTGGAGGGGCTGGTGGCGAAGATTCACGCGGATCAAAAGGCGTCTGGCCGCACGGTACGGAAATCACGACGAACCATCCGATGCACCGAAGCGGCGAAGTCCGGCGATTTGCCAGTTGAGAATCATTCGTCGCCGCACGGTGATCGGTAGCGTTCGTCGACAGAACATGTATCAGGGACTTGGCGAAACTTACCTCAACGTTTTCTTTTGGCTTACTGCTTGGAGCTTTGTTGCTGCGGCCGTGACGGTGGTAATCGTCCGCGTCTTTAAGCGTTTTGCCATAGGGTGGGGCGTCGCTGCAGCGATCATGCTTGGAACTGCTTTTGCTTGTGGTTCAAACTCAATGCTCCATCGTGAGATGTTCGTCCAGCAGCATCAGC
>NZ_JANZKV010000392.1 GCF_025060895.1 Stieleria sedimenti
CGCGGTGACCACCGCTGTTCTCTGTGTTAGGCTTTGCGTATGGATACCGTCTACATCGAAACTTCAATTGTCAGTCACGCAACTGCTTGGCGGAGTAGTGATCCCGTCGTTGCTGCGCTGCAATCTCAGGCGAAACGTTGGCTTGACGAGCAAATGTCGCTGCATGTCGTTTTGACCTCCCAGTTGGTAATTGACGAAGCGTCGCTCGGAGATGCAGATGCCGCATCGCGGCGGCTCGAAGCTTTAGACGGAATTCCCGTTTTGCCCGTCAATCCTGATGCGGATCGAGTCGCCGACGCAATCATTGCAAACTCGATGATGACTGATAACCCAATTCTCGACGAACTGCACGCTGCACGACAGCAGTTGCTCAGCGAGTGCGGAGGCGATACCGCGGAGTATCTTCGTCAGGCCGCAAAACGATTGAGTGATTCCGGACGCCCGATCGCAAAAGTGAAGCAGAGAACAAAGGCATGAACGCGGAGCCGCCGATCGCACGTTTTCAAATCGAGCATCAACCGCGGCGGCCCGCTGATCGCCACCGTTCCCTTTTAAAGAGGCTACAGATCTCTACTTGCGTCGAGAATCCTAGCAACTTCAATTCCGATGTTGCTTGGTCTAAAGAAAATGACGTAGCGGCTTACTGTGAATGACCGACAACCTGGAACGCCAAATCCGGTCCGCACTTCCCCTAGTCCTGGGTTCTCGGCGAGTGTTTGGCATGTTGACTGAATTCGGTCGAGCATCTTGATTGCGGCCGTTACGTTCTGGGATGCAATGTAATCGCTGATCGCTTCGAGGTCCGAGTGTGCATCTTCGGACAGCACAAATGTTGACAATGCTATGTACCTTCGCGATCTAGCAGTTTCGTGCGAAGCGCGTTGATCGCAGTTGGGCCGTCGACGTGACGCCCTTCATCGAGCTGCTCGAAGCCGTGTTTCACTTCGTCGTTAAGCGATTCCTTCGCCTTGAGTAGCCGAAGTCCCTCTGCTAGAACTTCCTGAGCTGAAAAGTACCTGCGCTGAGCGATGAGTGACTCGATGAATGGTTCGAATTCAGGGGGGATCTGTGTCGGCATTTTAGGTCTCCATAGGTACCAAGATTTTACCATGGATCATTCGTTTTTGGAAATGTGTCCTTTCGGGCTGGCGGGAAGGGGAACCATGCCGATCGGGATAGGGACCCGGATTGCTCCGGGTTCCCTCCCACACCACCTAGCATGCGGGTCCGCACTAGGCGGTTCGCCGTTTCGGAGCAAGCGAGCTCCATCTTTCTTCAAGCGTGAATAAGCCTTGAGACTGCAGCCAAGCGTTCGATAAGGCTCGGTGAACGCCAGACGTCGTCGAGAGACGCCATGGACCCTTGCCCGAGTGGGCCGGAGGGTAGGCTTCATCGTAAGAGACTCTTCGGGCTCACTCGGATCTGGCCGCCGAAACCATGGAATTGGTAGCCGAGGAAATCGACACCGGCGGTTCGGCAGACGCGACTTTTGTCGCGATTGACGACCAGTTTCAGTGTCCCAGTGAGATAACGTTCCACCGAGTGGAAAACACGGCGGGCCGAGCGCTCCGATCGTACGAAGATCAGAAAGTCGTCGGCGTAGCGAACAAAGCGGAGACCCCGTTGCTCAAGAACCTTGTCAAAATCATCCAACAAGATGTTGGCCAACATCCGCCCCACCTTTCGGGCAAGCCCTACTCGCGGGTACGCGTCTGAGATCTCCCAAATAAGGGACATGATCTATCCCTGCCCAAGCTCCACATTTACCTACGCTCTTTCTTCCGGTTTGGCTTCGCGGTCAGCAGCCCGCTGGAACGCCTTGGGTCGCTCTGCGACGAGCCTGGAGTCGTCGGCCTCGTATGAGGTTTCTGTTCGTAACCTGGCAGGTCTCGGCGAGAATGTGGTCAACGGCGTGATTCAGGTTAACGCTTGCGCACACATTCCTAGGCTTCCTCTCCACGGTCTGTTGCCTCGCCGCAGTTGCCCTCGCCTCGTACTGTCTTTCGTTAGAGATTCATTTGGTATACTGACTCCAAGAAAGGAACCGGAACGAAGTACAGGGGACTTTCACCCCACAAGATCACGCCCATGTTGGGCGTACTGCACACGCAGGCACGGAGTTGGCGTCAATCGAAAATACAATGTCGTTCGCCGTGCCGCGGTGAACGGTGGACGTTCGTCGACAAAATGAATCCTCGCCACTCCGTCTTGTTGATCGTTACTGTTGTATCTTTGGCGAGTCCTCTACTCGGCTGTCGCCCCGAGTCACTGCCTCGATCGTCAACGCAGAGCGACTACGTTTATCCTGACGCGCCAATCGTGACCGACCCGATTCCTGGGACGATTGCATGGGACGTCGACGACCTAGTGATGCACGAATACGCTCTAGATTCGCCAGATCGAATCCGCGTTTACTACTTCACTCGCTTTTGTACAATAATGAGTGCACTCGGGTCGAAAGACGCTCCAGATTCAGAGACGCATCCCATCCTTCACTGGAAACTTGACAACCGAGGTTGTGTGCTGATATCGGACGATGCTGACGGTGACGTGCACACGACATTAGCTCTAATAGCGATCAGTAAGAACCAAGCCGAGGTTCTCAATGTTGGGACCGGCGAACATGAGACGTACAAGCGTCGCATGACGGACTAAGTTGCGACGAACCATGCGATGAAGCGAAGTCGCGGAGTCGTCGTTGTTGACAATGGAAAATCAATCGCCGCGACTCGGTTATCGCTACCGTTGAACTTAATCGAATTGCTTTCCGCTTCGATGGTTGACGTGCGCTCACGGT
>NZ_JANZKV010000393.1 GCF_025060895.1 Stieleria sedimenti
GAATCTTCAGTTGGCGAACGTCCGCCGTCACCGAGGACGGACGATTGATTTTCCACTCCAAAAACCGCGCAGGCCGTCCTTCGTGTGCACGGCGTGGTTCTGCTAGTTTCCAGTATAGTGAACAGCAAACTCACGTGGGATGAGAACCGAATTTGCGAATACGGCGATTTCTACGCCGTCGATATCATCAAAGTTGTCGCTCATTGGCGCAAGCATGACGATGCACCAGTTCGAGAACTCGCCGACCAGCAGTCCCTGCAGTCCGGCAATCAATTCACGGGACACAACGTCGCCAGCCACTTGAAAGCGGATTTGACAACAGTCGTCAAACCAATCCCACAGCTGGTAGGCGTATGCCTTGTATCGGTCGTCCGGCGATTCCGTGCTGGTCACACCATGATAGTATCCATCCGGAATAGGGAAACTGCGAAAGTGTTCTGTTAAGAAGTTCTCAAGTTTGAGTTGCAAACGGCCGTCGATCGCTCCATAACGGCGTCCACCGTCGTCGGCTTCAAGCCATGTAGCCCGTTCACTTGCTTTGTACTCAGCTTTGAACGGGCTTCGATCAGAATGCCGATCAAGTTCGGCTTCGATTTCATCTGGCGTAACGACTTGGACTCCGAGATCATTCTTGGCATCAATGGTATGTAGGTACATAATCGGCGATTGTGTGTTGCATCCGAGCATGACGCAAACGGCGGAAAGTGCGAACATGCGTTTGAGCATTAGATCCTGTAGCAGAACGTCAGCGATCACCTCGCACGCGGACCTCTACGATTGAGTTGTCGTGAGTGTGATGATCGGAACGGGGTGAAAGCTTGTGTCTCGCGGCAACGAGTGTGCTGGGGTGCATCGCCGGGTTCGTGGCGTGGGTCGGCACGCCGGTTTGGAACATCGTCGCGGTTTGCCAATGTACTCGATTCGAATTGCCAAGGGAAATTCCGGCGTCCCAATCTGCAGCCGGCATGTCAGGCGTCGGTCGTCAGCGTTGAAATTGTCAGGCGTCGGTTTGTCTTCGTCAGCCGAGTCGACCGCGCACCCGTCAAACCGTGACAACAAAAGCGAATCCTAGGAAACGGAGGCTCGATGACTTCAAGTGGGCACAATTCGAGCGTCCCTATCAGCAGCGTGGACGACAGGCGCCGGACCATCGCAGCCACGTCTACCGCCACGAACGTCACGGATCACGCGGTCGCCGCGAGCGATCCTCCACTTCAAAAACCACGACTCGGCGACTCGTCGTGCATCCGATGGTTCGTCGGGTCTACGATCGTTGGGGTCGCGATTCGCTAGTGATTGTCAACAAGTTACTCGGTGTGAACTGCCGTGGGCAAACAAACGTGGCAATCTCTGGCGAGCAGTCAACGGTTCGTGGTATCAATCGACGGTTTGTGATTCTGGTGTCCATGTGCTCGTGCGTATCGCGCGATCGACCCAATTTGCAGGTCTAAAAAGTAACGATGATACGCGGTGTTCGACACTTTCTGGGTCAGGGAATCCGTAGTGTGGTTCAACGTACGTCTTTATTTCCCCGGTTTCCAGCCATGCAATCTCCTCTGTCGGTTCAACCATCGCTGCATATGCCGATCCGTACAGCACTGCGATCACGCCGGCTGCAAGTACGACCAAGCGGCGTCGCTGGCTCGGTGAAGTATCGGTCTCGTCTGACATCGTCTTCAAAGGGGCCTACTTACTCCGACGAACGTCTACGTTCAACGTC
>NZ_JANZKV010000394.1 GCF_025060895.1 Stieleria sedimenti
TTTTGAACCGCGACCGGACGGCTCGCGCCGTTCCGCTAATACGTTTAGAGGGTCCAACCGCATGGCGTCTTACGGAGCGAGTTGCAATTGAAACCACTCCACCATCGATTCGGTCGACCGACGAGCGTCTTCACCTCGAAACCCGTGGCCGGCGCCGGCGACTTCGATCAGCCGACTCATGACGTTCGCCTCCTCAAAGGCCGCATGGATCTTTCGACTGTGCTCGATCGGCACCAGATCATCCTGGTCCCCGGCGATCAACAGCGTCGGTGGATCGTCCGGGGTCACATGAACCAGCGGCGAGCCCTCTTCGGCAAGCTTCAGATCAAGATCCAAGGCCGGAAACCGAGCGTACGCCTCCAGCCGATCGGGAGCGTCTTTGACCATGATCCGCAAATCGGTCGGAGCCACAAAGGCGACGACCGCGGCGACGCGATCAGAAACCCGCTCCACCGGGTCGTTCGCCGCCGGGTCTCCTGCGTCCGACGCCGTCCCCAACATCAATGACAGATGCCCGCCGGCGCTGTAGCCATAGACGCCGAGTCGTTGCGGGTCGATCTTGAACCGATCCGCGTTCAGGCGAACGAACCGGACGCTACGACGAACGTCCGAAACCGCTTCGGGAATCGAAAACTTGGGGCTGCTTCCATGGCGAACCGCAAACACCGTGAACCCCTTGTCCGTCAACGGCTTGAACCGGCCCTGCATCTGCTCCGGCGGCTGCCAGCTGGAATACCAACCGCCACTGACCATGAACAACACCCCCGCCCCGTTGGCATTTTCCGTCGGCGTAAACACATCCATCGTCATCGCCAATCCCGACTTGTGGCCGTAGACGACGTCCGGTGTGATCGTGACTTCGGCTCGCACCGAAGTTCCCCAACAAAGGCAAATCGCCAGCCCGCAAATCAGCCAAGAGTGTCGCATCGCAGAGTCGTCCCGCGTCAGTGGTCGTGAATCAAAAGTGCCAGAAGCAACAGGTTAACGCAACCGCGGCATCCTTGCTGAGGAAGGATCAGGGAGAACGAAACAAGGTCAAAAAATGGGGTGGTCAAAAAATCCAGCCAACGGGTCACGAAATCCTCCGCCAGCCAATCAATCTTTTGACCAATCAATCTCCCAAATTTCCCTACCTTCATTTCCAGCCGACCCCCAATCGTTGAATCGGCAGCGACACGTACAGAACCCCTCTTCCCTGTTTCCTCCGGTCGAGTTGGTATTGGGCTTTAGCCCAA
>NZ_JANZKV010000395.1 GCF_025060895.1 Stieleria sedimenti
GACATCAGCCGGTTCGCGTCAGCGTCCGGGCGTCGCCGCTGTTACATGCCGCTGCCCCTACATCCCGCTACGCAGGGCGTCGAGATGGCGTCCGAAGTGGTCGTCGAGCACGTCGCGGTAGGTGTCTGGATGGGCGACCAGACAATCGCGGACGACGGCACCCCACTTGGCGTCGGTCAGGACGGATCCGAAGGTGCAGTGCAGGATCTGGCGTCCGGGTTTGGTGAACCCTTTGCCTTCGGGGACGTCCGCCCACATTTCCAGGTATTCGCTTTCCAGCGTTTGGTCGTCGGCTTGATCGGTCGTCGGGGCATCGGCGAGCGTTGCCGAGACGTGATAGGTCGCCTTGTCCGTTTCGTATCGATCGCGTGAGAAATCGATGATGCCGCGGAAGGCATCTGGATCATGGCGAGCGACGACGCGGAGTGCTTCCAGGTAGCTGGTGCCGGCGGTCTTGACGTGGAATTTTCCGGCGGTGGTGCGGGCCAGGGCGGCGTACATCGATACCTTGTCGCTACCGGAATGAAGGCTCAATTTGTACGGGCCCAGCAGATCAGCCACCGCCGCGTGATCGGCCAACGAAGCCTCGAGCGCCGCCAAGTCGCCCTTGAAATCGACGCCTTTTTCGAAGTCGCCGATAAACCGCGGTGCCAAACTGACCAGTTTCATGCCGCCTTGGAGGCACTGATCGGCGATGATGTAGTGTTCCGGCAGAGTGGTCGGCTGATCGGTTTCGTCGACGGAGAGTTCGATTTCGTAATCTTGGCCGGCCTTTTCGTTGACTTGTCGAATGTAGTCACCCAGCTTTAGTGCACGTGCGATGGCGGGGCCGTACTTGACCGCCGCACGCATGCAAGCCTCTTCGTCCAGCTGGATCGTCGATCCGGTGGGCAATTCGATCGACTTGCCCAGATATGAATCGAACCAGGGCGCAGTGTCGCGGTTCGACGAAAACTTTTCTCGGAGCGTCGCTTCGTCGTAATCGTCGGCTTTTTGGTCGACATCGTCGGAGGGATCGATGGTGAAGAACGTGAACCCGGCGGCCGCGGTGATGTCGACGTCCTGATTCACTTTCAAGTGGTCGGCATCGGCTCCGATCGGGCCGTCCCATCCGGCCGCCTCGGCCGCTTGCATCGCGTCGGCCATCACACCCTCGGGTGTTCGCTTGGTTCGCGTCATCTCGCGAATCGATTGCTGGGGAAAGATCGCCGTCATTCCCGCGCCGCAGCGTTTCATCGCGGCGACGTGTCCGGGAGTTGCGAGGCCGGTTCGATCTCCGAATCCGAAGCTGGGTTCAAGCCCGAGGGTCGTGCACTTTTTGGTCATTGCAATCTATTCAGCAGGGGAGGGGGCGATTGGGAATCGTGTCGTGTTTGGGGGCTAGCTTACGGTGGGATTTGGGATCCTTGAAGCACCTGATTGGCAGAGGGTTGGCCGGGGGAAAGCGCCGGCGATGCAAATCACGGTCCAATTCTGGCGAAACATCAACAATGCATCGGTGATCGACACCAAAACCAAGCCGTCAGCAGTAGGCTGGGGAACGGAAAAAATGTGGATTTTCTGACGCTTCTCGCTGAACGCCACCGCATTTGATTCAATACGCCCGTTGGACGACCTGGAACGGGTCAAAAAATTGGGTGGTCAAAAAATGAAGCGTTCACGCTGCGGAAAGAAGCCCCAAATCCGGCGAACTTTTTGAATTCGTCCGATGTCTCTCAAGAGGCCGTGAGAACCGTCCGATACCTCACTTCACGACGAGAGCGATTGTCCCGGTCAGACCCGAAAGGCAAGCTGGACGGATTCGGGCGTTCTTGACGGTTGCGGAAAGTTTTCTTACTCTTTCCGACAGTTGAAGGCGACTTGGCCGAGTGGTTAGGCAGCGGATTGCAAATCCGTCTACAGCAGTTCGAATCTGCTAGTCGCCTCTCTTTGAGAGGTCCGTTCTCGAGACCGGTCGATCTCGCTCAACGGCCCCACGCGAGCTGTTACATTGGTAGCACTACCCCTCTCGCGGAGTGCTCGCATGTGGAATTTGATTTGCCGATGGACAGCCGGCTTGTTCTTGCTCGGCATCCCGGCGGCCGTTGCCGATGAAGTGGTCGACGACGTCGACAAGATTGATGGCTTGGTGTTTCGAGAGCCATTTTCGGGGCTTTCGGCCAGCGAGATTGAATCCAAGCTGATCGTGTTTCTGATCACCGACGAAGATCCATTTCAATGGACGAAGGCCAAGTTGGACACGGCCGACAAAAGTCGCCTCGGCGGGGGACCGGACGTTTGGTGTGGCCCAAATTTTCGACGGTCCTTTCAGAAGTTGTTCGTCAAACGCCCCGACCTGAAGGATCGCTGCATCGCCCAACGTGTCGTCGCGGGATTGCCGGCGAACTTGACTGCAAACGCCCCGCGGTCATTGCCGCCGCGTGCGATCACGGCGATTTGTGATGGGCAATATCGGCTGCTTCATTTCAGCGTCGGTGTGCCCGAACCGGACGATCTGATTCAGATGATCGAGGACGCCGAAGAAAACAAGACGTTGCTGCAGCTCCATCCCGATGATCCCGCCGCCGTTGGGGAAGCGGTCTTGGATCGGACAAACAAACGGGTGCAGCGCGTTTATCGGGAATCACTCGACCGCTTGGCCGAGCCGATGAGCTGGGACGAGTCGTTGGCCGTCGATGATGCCTGGGTTTCCAAGTACGCACGCTTCGTTTCGTCGCTGAATCCGAGTTACCTGTTTGACGTGCGGCTGCGGTTCGAGCTGAGCGATACGAGCGATTTGGTGCGACTGCTGGTGTTGGAACAGCACTGCGAAACGCGTCGGGATTGGTGTGACTCGTTGGCGCCGTACATCGTCGGGCGTCCGATGCGTTCGATCCTGAATCCGCTCGTGGACACCACGTGGGGAATTCCCGCGGTGCTGGAAATCAACAAAGAGGATCATGAAGAGATCTTGAACTGGTTTTCCTCTCGCCGGGAGAACTCATTCGTGGTACTGGCCATCAAGCCGACGCATCTGGACCGCGACATCACTTGGCCACCGCCCAACATCAGTCGCAATCCGCTGGCCAAGCGAAGCTGGAGTGAGTTGGAAACCGTGATGTCCAATCATCCGTTCCGCAGTGTGTCTGCGGAGGAACTGGCCGTGGTGCTTCGCGAGAACAACGAAATGTCAATCAGTCTGCTCGCACCGACGCGGGCCAGATACGTGATTTTTGAGCCTGAGAAGAAGAAGCTGACGGTGATTCGCGAATCGGATTTCCCCGGTAAGTTTATCCATCGGCTGGAGACGAAGTAGCGACGTCCATCGGCTTGGTCGCCCTCGTTACGACGCGGAGCCTGGGAACAAGAAAAGTGGGGTAAGCATCCTGCTTGCCACCCTCGCCACCCTCGCCGGCGTGCTCACGCGGCGGGGGGCGTCGATTGTCTAAGTGGCGGAGTTGATCGTAGCGGAAGTCGTCAATACTTTCGCGAGCCGCCGGCC
>NZ_JANZKV010000396.1 GCF_025060895.1 Stieleria sedimenti
GATAGATCGCATTTCGTTATTTGATTTGATTAGGCCTCCCCGAATGCCATTTGTCCTTGGTAGAGCTGATTCGGCGTTTGACTTCGACGCACTCGTGCAGCGTCTCCGTGAAGCGTTCCCTCAGACAACCACTATTTCCGATGATTACTACGCGGACCGAGTAAGCCGCGAAAAAGCGATCGCACGACAACAGGGAATGCCTGTGGACTGTGCTCCGATCCGCAGTACCCAACAGGCCGCCCTCAAACATGGGACGCAGCGTCACCTTTCGATTGCAATATCTAATGAAACGACGCTTGACACACGAATCGACAAAATGGGGATACTGGCCGTCGGCGGACAGGACACGGTAAAATGCCGAAACGAAATTCAGAAACTGATCGACATCTTGACTACGTTTCCGCTGCAAATCGAAGCAAGCTGGGATGGCGACAAATAACAAAGCGGTGAACCGAAGCCGCCGATGACGCGTTTTTTGAGATCATAGTTTCTTGGCGGCGGCTCGGTTACCGCTGCCGTTATCGCAATTAGAGATTCGATTTTTCGCGGCAATGCCAATGCTTTCGCAAGATGATCGAGACGAACTTGACTTCGACAAGATCGGCCCAATACTCGAATCCTTGGTTGGCTCCGATCGGGTTACGGATGCTGAACGCCGAGCGATTGATCTCTGCGCGCGAGCAGCTGTCGATTTCATGCAGGCTAAACACAGCGTAACGATGGATTCGTTCTACGCACGCTACGACATCCAACAACATGCCGCAAAATCCAAGTCGGATTGGCTGAGACGTCACCAGGATGCGAGGGCAGGTGAAATGGCTTTTATTGCGACGAAATGGTATGTTACTTCCCACGATCCCGACGG
This sequence comes from Stieleria sedimenti, assembly GCF_025060895.1. GTDB lineage: Bacteria > Planctomycetota > Planctomycetia > Pirellulales > Pirellulaceae > Stieleria > Stieleria sedimenti. The sequence goes on from NZ_JANZKV010000396.1 coordinate 866, forward strand.
GCGTCTTCAGCTGACGGAAGTTGCCGACGCTTGGTGGCCCGAAGGGATTGACGAGAGGCGATAACCATGGCATCCACCGAAGATCGCGAGTCGGCGTTTTCAAAGTGTCGGATCTATCGCGCGATCTCGGTGATGCCTGCCGTTCGCGCTGCTAACCGACGCCAGACTGCCACGGCCTACGTCTTCTTTTGTGTCTTCTCGTGCTTTTGTGGCAATTGATCTGCTGCGGTTTGACTGGTGCGCTGACGTACATGCTGGAAGGAGCTCACGCAAAGTCGCCAAGCCGCAAAGATTAGGACCGGGTGCGATCCGCGTAATGC
>NZ_JANZKV010000397.1 GCF_025060895.1 Stieleria sedimenti
ACGAGCAAAAAGCGCAAGTTAAAACGCCAGGCAAAGCACCAAGAAAGAGACAGAAAGAACGCCCAACGCGCACAACTGGCTAACCGCAAAAGCGCCTCCAGGCGCGCCGAAAGACAGACACGTTGTGACCCTCACACACTCACCGCACCGACAAAAGAAAACAGTCGCGCCAATGAAGTCGCTGCCGATTAAGTTCAACGGTAGACATAACCGAGCGGCGGCAAGCGATTTTCCACTTCAAAAACCACAACTCCGCCGCTTCGGTTCATGTCATGGTTCTGTTGCTTCGCCTACCGTTTCGGCATGGACATCAAAATCGTCCGTACCGACGCGAAGAAGCGTAAATGCAGAGTATACAGCAATCAAGAGAGCAGTGACGATCAACGGAGGGATCCAACCGGTAACCAAAATTGCAGCGTTCATCCCGACACCGTCATATGTGTGGTCTCCGCTTTCGCGTGCGAGTTCACGTGCAGCCGGCAAATCGAATTGCATGCGAAAGACCAGTGTTGCGTACCACGAAACGACAGTCGCGAGAAATATGCGGGGCGGCCAGTTTCGGGTCGTGTTCTGCTTCGCGGGCGTTAAAACAAACATCGCGGGAATCACCGTCAACGATGCGATCATTCCCCATCCACCGATCAAGGCCTGAACTTGCGTAGGCAGAAGGCGTGACACGGTCCCCATCGCGACATCAAAAAAGATGACAGCAAAGATGCATCCGACGATGAGAATCAACTTTCGCATTCTTCGCCAACAGAACGTCACGGATCACGCGGTCGCCGCGCGAGATCTTCCACTTCAAAAACGACGACTCGGCGACTCGTCGTGCATCCGATTGTTATTTGCGTTTTGTGACACGCGGTGGATCGCGACCATGCGTTTCCCACTCAATTCCTTCGCTCTCGTCAACAACACCATCACCATTAACATCGGCATCCAGATTCTGTCGGCCTCTAGTTGGTGACCTGAGCTTGACAAAAGTTCCATTCTCTAATCGAACGTTGAACTCAAACCATACCTTTTTTGAAACGGCAGAGTTTAAGACGTCGTATTGGCGTTCGGTTACTGATCGAATCGAACTGATACATCGCAAGTTTCCGAGACGCGAAAACGAGCGGAGGTCATGTAGGGTATACCCACGACTTGGGAGAACAACCGAATCCACGTCATTCGCAACATAGACTGGAAGTGGCGCGCAATGAAGTCCAGTATTCGCGCAGGGATCGCGTCCAATCAACCGAATCTGGTGTGCCCGTAGACGCTTAATCATCACATCGGTTGGGTCGTAGACTGGCGGCCAAGTGGAGAGAATTGCCAATGAAGCGTTTAAGAATTGAAACCCCAGATTCATGCCTTACCTCCGTGCAAATAACGGCCGCCGTCACCGGGCGGCGAGAGTAAAACTAACCATCAGAAAACGCGTTGACGCCGCTCCGGTGCACGGCATGGTTATCCGCCACGTTCTGTGCGGAAGGCGGTTCGTTCACGTTCAAGTGTAGCGTGCGTCGCATGTCCGAACCACCAGCCAGCAAGCGATGGGCGGCCAAACAGATGGAACCAGAGAGAACCGAACGCAAGGAAGACCAGAGTATGAAGACCGAATAGAGCACTACGATGACCGGGAACGGCCTCGAAATAAACGAGCGATACAAAACAGGCGATTGCGGTCAACGTCGAAAGCGTGCTAGCGGTCGCCGAGTTTCGCAGTCGAATGCGACGGTTGCAATTCGAGCATCGCGAAAAAGGCAGTGCGAGTCGTAGTCGGTTGAGCGGACCATGGCACACCGGACACAATGTGCGAGCGCGACGTCGGGACGGCGACGATTGGGTGTGCGGTGCTTCGTAGGGATTCAGACCCAGTGTCACGGGATGGCTTTCAGTCGGATAACGGCTGTGGTCACCGCGTCGGCGCGAATGACCTGATCTCAAAAACGAACTCAACTCGC
>NZ_JANZKV010000398.1 GCF_025060895.1 Stieleria sedimenti
CGGTATTGGCCTAAAGGCTAGACACCAACGCTGCGTGGGGTGGCGCAAGCCTGATCACGAACGGTTTCTTTCCGTGCCACTCAGGCACGTAGAACATACTGTAGGCGTCAGGGCAATTTGAACCCGTCGTCGGCGTCACAGCGTCTCGTGCCTGACCCATTGGAGGTTCCACGGCAGCCGGCCGACCGGCATGATTTTGAAACGCAACCCTTCGGCGTACAACTCGCGCAGCGACTGGATCGTCACGCGTAGCTTGGGAAGCATCTTTTCGAATTGCTTGAACGGCACGCTGATTTCGATCAAATCGTGTTTCGACAACTTGACGAACAGTTTTAGTTTGACGGTGTCGCCGCTGGTCGCAAAATCAAACTTCTCCTCCTTGGCCAGTTTCTTGACCTGGGCGACGATCGCTTTGGATTTGAACTCGCGGACTTTTTCGCGTTTCATTGCACCGGCGTGACGACGGGCATAACGCTCCAGCACATGCCGGACGAAGGTCTTGATTTCGTCGAGATCGCTGACCAGGGCGCTGTGTTGGCTCTCGCGAAACCGATAGGAATGGATCGTCAATCGACTTTCGCTGTCGTATTCCAGCCGCAGCTCATCGCTCCGCCAATAGTGTCCGTCGGTATGGGGCTCGGGGATCGTGAATCGACACAGAGTTTTCGACCGCGAATCCTTGTCGCCGGGGTGCCGCGTCACGTGAACGCCTTCGATTTGCCCGAGCAGCGATTGCCAATGTTTGGATTCTTTCGATAGATTCGCGCGGTCGACCACGATCGCAGACTGACCGGAAAAGTCTTCGCGAAACAGCTTTCGAATCGATGGCGGTGGAAGTTTCATCGCCGCTATCCTACGAAATTGATGCGGGCCTGGACACAACGGCTGCCTGGCGACTTCCAAGCGAACCGAAAAACGGCGACACTACGCCGATGAGCGAACTTTCAGACCAATTTGACGCCCCGAGCAAACGGTTCCAGGCCGGTGGTCACGTGATGGCCTATCGAGACGTCGGCCCGACGGTGGCCGATGGGGCGGAGGCGGCGGCTGCTCAATCGCGTCCTTCAATCTTGTGTGTCCACGGCAACCCGACGTGGAGCTATTACTACCGCGCGGTCGCGCAGCGTTTCGGGGCGGACCATCGGGTGATCGCCGTCGACCACATCGGCTGCGGCAACAGCGACAAACCCAGCCAGGCCGAGTATGCGTACACGCTGGCCAGCCACCAATCCAATCTGGTCGCTTTGATTGAACATTTGGATTTGGACAACGTTGTGCTGCTTGCCCATGACTGGGGGGGCGCGATCGGCCTGGGGGCCGTCGTCCGCTGCAAACCGCGATTTCGCGGCATCATGCTGCTCAACACGGCGGCCTTCCCGCCACCCTACGTCCCGTGGCGAATCGCCGCCTGCCGGATTCCCGTCCTCGGCACGCTGGGCGTCCGCGGATTGAACCTGTTTGCCAGAGCGGCGATCACGATGGCGATGAGTCGCAATCGGATGCGTCCGGAGGTGGCCAAGAATCTGCTGAAGCCCTATGACAGTTGGGCCAATCGCGTCGCGATCGATGCCTTCGTCCGCGACATCCCGTTTTCCAAGGCGGCGCCGACCTATCAGACGTTGGTCGATTTGGAAAACGCGTTGCCGTCGCTTGCCGATCTGCCCTCGCTGTTGGTTTGGGGGATGAAGGACTGGTGCTTTCGGCCGGAATGTTTGCGACGGCTCCAGGCGGTTTGGCCGGCGTCGACGGCTGTCGAAATTGCCGACGCTGGGCACTACGTCATCGAAGATGCTGCCGAAGAAACGCTCGACGCGATCGGCCAATTTTTGGCCGACAAGATCCAGTGACCGGCGGCTTGCCAGCGATCCGTCGGATGTGCACGCGACCGGTCGATGCGATCCGTTGGGCCTGTGTTCTGGAAGCGACCGCGCCGAAGGTCGGCAATGTTTATCCGGGCCGCGACTTTGACGACTTGACGTACCTGGACTTTGTCACCGCGGCTGAACTGACCGCATCGGCCTTTGAACCGCTGCCCCCGTCGTTCAGCCACGGTGTGCTCGATGCCTGCAACGCGTCGGCCGGACAACTCGGAACGAACGTCAACTTGGGAATTTTGTTGCTGTTGGGGCCGCTGGTCCAAGTGGATGCGGCCGATGAACGCGTCCGGCTGGACCGGTCGACTTGGAGCAGCGGTGTGATCGCGGTCTTGGACTCGATGACCGCCGACGACTCAAAACGGTTGTATGCCGCGATCAATGTCGCCAAACCGGGCGGGATGGGCCAGTCGGATGAAATGGATTTAAGCGGACCGCCGCCGGAGGATTTTCTGGCGGCGATGCGGCATGCCGAATCGCGTGATCGAATTGCAAAGAATTACTCGGACGGTTTCGCTGACTTGTTTCATCATGTCCTGCCCGTTGTCCAGCAAAGCGTGCTCGATGAACACGATCTGCTGAGCGGATTGGTGCTGGCTCAGCTGCGGTTGCTTGCTGCGGAACCCGACAGCTTGATCGCCAGGAAGTTCGGCGAAGGTGTTGCCCGCGAGGTGCAACAGCGGGCGCGGTTTGACCACCGCGACGCAGAGCAATGCGACGCCTTCGATCGCTATTTGCGAACCGGTACACTTGATCTGGCGGGACAATCCAACCGAATCAATCCCGGCACGACTGCCGATCTGATCGCAGCGGCCGTGTATGTGCTGTTGCGCGAGGCGGTGTAGCGGGTCAGCCGTCCTCTTTCCCAATTACCTTTCGAACCAGGATCACTTCATGAGCCAACCCACCTACCGTGTCGATGTGTCCAAGGAGCAGTTCGTGTTTTCGGCCGCACACTTCATCACCTTTGCCGGCGACATTTGCGAACGCATCCACGGGCACAACTACGGCGTCCGTGCATCGGTGGAAGGCCCGTTGGATGAGAACCGTTACGTCGTCGATTTCATCGCACTCCGCGACGCCGTGCTCGAACAGACCCAGGCGTTGGATCATCACGTGATCCTGCCTAGCGACCATGCCGAAATTCGAATTCGCAGCGATGACAAGGAGACGACGGCGAAGTTCCGGGACCGCCGCTGGGTGTTCCCGAACGAGGATTGTGTGATCTTGCCGGTGATCAACACCACGGCCGAAGAAATCGCGCGGGTGATCGCCGAACGGGTGCGGGAAAAAACGAAATCGCAATTCGGCGACGCGTTAAACTGGATCGAAGTCGCCGTGGATGAAAATCAAGGTCAGTGGGGCGTGTGCCGATTGCCGTGGAAGTGATGTCAATGCCGCTCAACATGCTGTTTTTGTTGACTGTCATGTTTGCACCGGTACCCCAGCGTTAGCGCGATTTGATCGTGAAAAGGTGTCCGTCCTTCATGGCATGGGCATGCGTGTTGGTGTCTAGGCTTTAGCCGATCCTCGGAATTGACGGACGCCGCGAGGCGGCGTGGCGGGGCGCCTAAAGGCCAATACCGCTAAGTTAACATGAATGAGGGGGCCCGGACGCTGGCGCGAACCGGCTGATGTCAAACGAATATCAGCCGTTTGGCGCGAGCCTACGGGCCCTCATCTGAAGA
>NZ_JANZKV010000399.1 GCF_025060895.1 Stieleria sedimenti
CCCCCATCGTTCTGCCCCCCATCTTGCACTCCAGCACGTCCATCCGCATCGCACTCCGACAACCGGCTATGATACCCCCATCGAAACCAAACTCCTTTGTCGAGCCTGCACGATGCGTCCCAAATTCTTTTGCATTCGATTTTTGATCACTGTCTGGACGGTCGCGTTCTATGCCCTGGTGGCCGGTGCGGAAACGCCGGGTGACTCGAACACGAACTCCGAGATCGGCGGTTACGATCGCCCGCATGGTTGGGCGCACCAAAGCCGCAGCGAAACGGTTGCGAAGCACGGCATGGTGGCGACCAGTCATCCGTTGGCGAGCCAGGCCGGGCTGGATGTTTTGCGTGAAGGCGGAAACGCCGTCGACGCGGCGATCGCGGCCAACGCGATGCTGGGCGTGGTAGAACCGATGAGCTGCGGTATCGGCGGCGACCTGTTCGCGATCGTCTGGGATGCAAAAACCCAAAAACTCTACGGACTCAACGCCAGCGGTCGCAGTCCCAAGCGGATCAGCCGGCAGGTCTTCGTCGATCGCGGGCTGGACGAAATCCCCATCGAAGGTCCGTTGTCGTGGAGCGTGCCGGGCTGCGTCAGCGGCTGGCAAGCTTTGCGAACACGGTTCGGGACGCGTGACCTTTCACGTTTGCTCGCGCCAAGCATCAAGACGGCTCGAGAGGGTTTTCCGGTCACGGAAATCATCGCCGGCGGTTGGGCAAATTCAGTCGAATCCCTGCTCCAGTATCCCGACAGTGCCGCGACCTATTTGGTCGATGGAGGGCGTGCCCCGAAGGTCGGCGAGATCTTCCGCAATCCGAATTTAGCAGCAACGTACCAGAAACTTGCCGACACCCACGGCAAAGCGTTTTACCGTGGTGAAGTCGCCGATAAGATTGCCGCGTTCAGTGAACGCAACGACGGCTTTCTTGACAAGGCCGATTTGCGTGACCACGGCGTTCAGTGGGTCGATCCGGTTTCGACCGACTACCGGGGCTATCGTGTTTGGGAACTTCCGCCCAACGGTCAAGGCATTGCGGCGTTGCAAATGCTGAACGTTCTGGAAACCGTCGACCTTCCAAAGTATTCTCCTGGACACCCCGAATACCTGCACTGGTTGACGGAAGCTAAAAAACTCGCCTTCGCGGATCGAGCCAAATTTTATGCGGACATGGACTTTGCCGATGTCCCCGTCGATCAACTGATCTCCAAGCAATACGGCCGTCGGCAGGCGGCTCGAATCGATCCCACCCGAGCGCTCACGGATGTTCCCGCCGGCGATCCGAAATTGATCTCCGGCGATACGGTCTATCTGACGGTTGTCGACAAGGACCGGAATTGCTGTTCCTTGATCCAAAGCATCTATTACGGATTCGGCAGCCAGATGACTGTCGGTGATCTGGGATTTGCGATGCAAAATCGCGGCGCTCTGTTCTCACTCGACGAGGACCATTTGAATCGACTCGAACCCGGCAAGCGTCCCTTTCACACGATCATTCCCGCCATGGTGACGCGAGACGATCGACCGTTTTTCTGTTTCGGCGTGATGGGCGGTGACATGCAACCGCAGGGGCACGTCCAAGTCCTCGTCAACCTGATCGACTTCGGGTTAAACGTTCAAGCCGCCGGTGACGCAGCCCGCGTGCGACACGTTGGAAGTGCCCGCCCGACGGGAACGCCAGCCGAAGGAGCCGGGGTGCTGCATGTCGAATCAGGAATCACCGACGAGGCGGTTGCCGAGTTGGAAGCGAAGGGTCACACCGTTTCCCGCGAACGGTCCAGCTATGGCGGTTACCAAGGCATCCTCATCGACTGGGAACACAACGTCCTGCACGGTGCCACCGAAGCACGCAAAGACGGCGTCGCGCTGGGCTACTAGCACTCTCTCATGTATCCCCGTTTGTCCGCTTGCGCGAATCGATCGCAATTCATTCTCATCACGACCGAAACGATGCGCCGTTTTGCATTCTTTGTTGCCCTGTTCTCCGCGAGTCTTGTTGGATGTTCGGATCCGGCACGCCCACATTTGGAGTTGCTTCTTGTGGAATATGGGCGCGTTGTCGGAAAACCGTTTCCCGATTTGGATCTCTACGACGGTGACGAGCGAAGAATTCGGTATTTGCACGCCAATAGCGTTGCCACGCACGAAATGCTCAAAGACTACCTGAGCATTGAGCGCCCGATCACCGCCGAACTCAAACAGTTCCTCATCGATTGGCAGAAAGTTTCCAAACGATCAATGGATCTGCACGCGAAGATGATTGAAGCTGAACGTTACACCTACAACGCAGACGAGCAAGAACTTGCTGAGCGATTGGTGAAGGGGGAAGCGCTAGCCGGATTCGAGCTGATGGACCATTTCGAAGGTTACTGAGTCAACGACGTCACTTGCAGCGTGTCGTCTTCTCCGTTGCCAAGGGCCACCAGTGAACAGTCTGGCCGGACGTATGGCGTGCCGATTGCCATCGAAAAGGTAAACCCACGGATGACAAAGTGTCCCCCCGGATGGCCTCCCATCATTCTGCCCCCATCATTCTGCCCCCATCATTCTGCCCCCTTCATTCTGCCCCCATCATTCTGCCCCCATCGTTTTGCCC
>NZ_JANZKV010000004.1 GCF_025060895.1 Stieleria sedimenti
AACATCATAGATCTCACGGAGCAATCGCAGCAAGTACTTTGCATGCACAGGATGATTGTCAAGCGCAGCCTCGACCTTGCGGCGCGCATGCGCAGCGCAGGCGGCATGAATGATCTTGCCGTTTGATCGAATGTAAATCCCCGTGTTTGCCCCGTAACAGTCTCCTAACAGTGTGCCTTCGTAACCTGAGTCAACCAAGAAGAGATCCGGGCCGTCGCGGTGCCGGCTGACCGTAAAGTCGAACACATTGATTGGAAGGTTGACACCGCGATAGGCCCACATCTTCGCCAGGATGCTCTTGCGATTATTCGCGATCGCCGCAGCAAGCACTTCGCGAACCCGACCGCTCTTGGGGTCGGCCTCGTCCACATCCGGAAGCTCTTTGGGCAGCAGCAAGCGAATCGACGTGTCGTCACTTCCGATCACAGTATCGGTACGCACCAAGTCGGCAAGCCACTCGGCGAAAGGGCGAAGCACGCGCTCGGCCGCTTCTTGAATGTTCAGCAGCGTGCTGCGGGAAAGATAGAGCCCGCACTCGGAGAACATGTCTTCTTGGCGATGGATTGGCAGGTGATAACTGAGTCGGTTAGCGATGATCGCCGAGGCAAAAGAGATGTCGTAGCGATCACCTTGTAACAGCGTCGCTGGACGGTCGGCCTGAAAGACGCCGGAATTGGGCTGACCGGGACGAGCGTACTTTGGATAGATCGTTCGAATGATATAGACTTTCGCTCGCGTGTAGTGGGCCGACTCGACGATGTCCTCACCTATTCGAACCAAGCCTTCCTTCTCTTCTTCGCTCAGGTCAACAACAACCTCTTTACGTTCCAAGCCATCGGGGAACCGTTCTTTTTGATTACGACGCTTCGGCGGTTTCTTCCCTCCGCCGGTGCGGTTGTTTTCTAAGACCGCTTGTTCGATGCCGTCGCGTGCGTCATCGACTTGGGCTTGGCCCCTCAGTGCCAACATGAGTGAGACAACTTTGAGTTTTTCAAAGTTGAGGGCACGGAGAGTTTACATGACCGAGAATGCCGACAAAAAGATTTCGAAAAATCCTGAAGTAGTCGAGAAGGCAGCCCGTCGTCGCTTTACAGAGGACTACAAACGCCGCATCGCGATCGAGGCCGAAGCTTGCACACAGCCCGGTGAGATCGGAGCCTTGCTTCGTCGTGAGGGTCTTTATTCGTCAGTGGTTCAGCGCTGGCGTCGTCAACTTCGGGAAGAAGCATTGCCATCATCGAAAAAGTCCAGCAAAGCAGCGTCACCGGCACAACCGTCAGCGGCAAAAGAGAACGCATCTCTGAAACGCGAGAACGAACGCCTGAAAGAACGGCTCCGCCAGGCGGAGTTGATCATTGACGTCCAAAAAAAAGTCTCGGAGATGATGCAGACACGATCACACGAGAAGACAGACTGAAAGCGGTCGAAGGGCTCAGCAAACGAGTCGGTGTCGCCGCTGCGTGCCGAGCGTTAAGCGTTTCGCGGGCGACGTTTTACCGTCGCCGCGAGCCCGATCGGCAATCCAAACCGAGACCGACGCCCGCTCGCGCACTTTCAGCCGAAGAACGAAAGGCGGTGCTTGATCAGCTTAACAGCGAACGTTTCGCTGATCAGTCACCGCGGCAGATCTACTCGAAATTGCTTGACGAAGGTGACTACCTGTGCAGCGTGCGGACGATGTATCGCGTGCTCGCCGAGAATCAAAGCTCTCGCGAACGGCGAAACCAACTGCAACACCCCAATTACCAAAAGCCTGAATTGCTTGCGACCGGTCCCAATGAAGTCTGGTCGTGGGACATCACCAAGCTGAAGGGTCCGGAGACATGGACCTATTACTACCTTTACGTGATCCTGGATATCTACAGTCGCTATGTGGTCGGTTGGATGCTGGCGCATCGCGAAAGTGCCGATCTGGCGAAACAACTCATTGAAACAACCATCGAAAAACAAGAAGTCCAGCCGGAACAATTGATCCTTCACAGCGATCGTGGCCCATCGATGACATCTCATTCGGTGGCCCAGTTGCTTGGTTCGCTGGGGGTCACCAAGTCACACAGTCGACCGCACGTTTCCAACGACAATCCATTTTCGGAAAGCCAATTCAAAACGATGAAGTACCGTCCTGAATTCCCGAAGCGATTTGGATGCCACGAAGATGCGATTGGGTTCTGTCGAGATTTCTTTGGCTGGTACAACGACGAACATTATCACAGCGGCATTGGGTTGCTTACTCCATCATCGTTGCACGACGGCCAAGCCGATGAAATCATTGCAGGTCGAAAACGAACGCTTCAAGAAGCATGGCGGAACAATCCCGAACGTTTCGTGCACGGCATCCCACAACCCGAAAAGATCCCAGCAGCGGCTTGGATCAACGCACCCAAACGAGAACGTGAAATAAAAAACGAAGCCCCTGAAGCGAATTGCCCAGGGGCTCCTGAAGTAACGTCTATGACGCACCCTCGATCCGGTTATCCCTCAGATGGTTGCGTCCCCGCAGAGCCACCTTCCGTTTCACCGGACATCGCAAACATACAGTCCAACGAATCTATGAACACCCGAGCCATGCCTGGAAAAATCCCGGGGGTTCGGGGGCTGGCCCCCGAGCAGTGTTGCACGAGCAACTAACGCACACCAAAAAGTTGTCTCACTGTCGTTGACACATTCCGCCAAGCTGAACAAGATCACGATGTACGCGACAATGCGGAAGCGAAAACACTTTCACCAGCGCTCGCTAAGCGTTGGGCGAAAGCCGGTGACAAACTGAAGGAGCTTTGGGGTGGTGGACGGCTTTCAAATGAACAAAAGAAACGCATTGTCCGATCACTGATTGAGAAGGTCGTTTTAAAGCAACCACAAACTGGACAGATCGAGACATGCATCGTCTGGAAGAGCGGGAAGCTAACGACGCGATTGATCAACGTAAAAGTCGGTTCGCTCTCGGCGCTACCCAATGGAGATGAATTGCGGCGGCAGATTGTGCAACTCGCCAAGCACGACGCCGGGATCGGTGACGATTTCATCGCATACACGTTGTCGCGCCAAGGCTTTCGTGGATGCGACCGATGGTACGTCGGCCTCGGGTTAGTTCGTCGAGTTCGAAATGAAGCCGGGATCAAGCGTCCAGCGAGCCGTCCAGGCCTACGTTTCAAAGGCCGACTTACGCTTGGCCAGCTTGCTAAAAAACTCGGTGTCAAGATCGATTGGCTGTTTGAGCAGATCATTCTCGAAAAAGTCACAGTCGAACCAAATCCGATCGAAAGACGCTTCCTGATCGATGCCGATAGCGAAGTGATAGGTAAGTTGGAGACGCTACGAAACGCAGCTAAAACCGCAGACTCTCAAAGGGGGGCATCGTGATGAGCCATCGAAGCTCTTCCTCAGATCGGTCGCCTCGGTGTAGATAAAGATCCGCGTGGTGGGTGCAAGTGCGATCACGACGCCACCTCACTGAGTGCCTCGACGATGTTCTTGATCAGCCTGCGTTGCTGCTCGTCGGTGGCGTAAGGTACAGAATCCGCATAACGTGTCGTCTCAGCCCTTGTATTTTCCAAAAATGATGGGCCCTTACGGAGAATCAGTTCGATCCCTTCCGATCAGTTCACTGCTTGATGGATCGTCTGTTGGGAAGCAAGGATGCGCGATATGGATTTTAATGCACATCTCTCTAAAAGACTCGCTGGACTCGCGTTCACCTCTCTCGGAGTCTTATTTGTCTGCCTTGTTGCCGAGCCAGCGTCCGCTCAGGTGGAAGTGTGCGACAGCTGTTTGATTGGCGTCGATTGCGATCACCTCTCGCCCGGCTGCGACGCCGCGGTGTGCGATTCAATCGGCAGCGACGATCCGAGTTGGCGAGAGTCGTTCTATACCTGTTTATCAGATCATGGGATAAGCGTCTCAAACAATGTCACCCAGTACTACTTTGGCACCGTCAGCGGCGGCTTGGACGAAACGGATCGTTATGGCGGACACGGCGATTACGTCGCCAACATGAACCTGGGAAAGCTTGGATTAAATGAGGGTTCCTTTCTTAAGTTGCGGGCCGAGCACCGATTCGGACGCTCGATTGCCGAGCCCGCCGGCGTTCTTTTTCCGCCTACGTTGCCAACAGAATTGCCGGTTGCCGACAGCCGCGATCTGTATCTGACCAATGTATTGTTTACTCAATTTTTCAGTGAACGATTTGCAATCTATGCGGGAAAGCTCGACACGCTCGATGGCGATGCCAATGCGTATGCGAGTGGCCGTGGCATCACTCAATTTTCGAACGTCGCATTCATCGCAAACCCAATTGCCCTTCGGACGATTCCATATTCATCGCTGGGGTGCGGCTTGTTCATCCTCGGGGATGAGGGCGAGCCGTTGTTCAACTTCTTGGTCATGAACCCGACCGACACAGCCGACTCCGACGGATTTGACGAGTTGTTCGCCGAAGGGGTCGCACTGTCGGCTGAGTTGCGTCTTGCAACGCCGTTGATGGGAAAACCGGGACACCAGCTGTTCGCGGGCACCTGGAGCAGTCGTGACTATGTTTCGCTAGGGCAGGACCCGCGGATTTTGCTGCCCAACGTCCCAATCAACCGCGCTAACGGCTCTTGGTCGTTGTACTGGAATACAGATCAAGCCGTATGGGTTGACCCCTGCGATGCGACTCGGCATTGGGGCTATTTTGCCAGAGCGGCGATCGCCGATGATTCGACCAACCCGGTCAACTATTTGTTAAGTGTAGGATTGGGCGGAGCCAGTCCTTTGCGATCAGGTGATTCATTCGGGATCGGCTACTATTACAGCGGAACCAGCGATGAAATTGGACCGATCCTGCAGGCGGCGTCGCTAGGGCCGATTGGTAATGGACAGGGAATTGAATTATTCTATCGGGCCCAGATAACCAAATCGATTTCTTGTACGCCAGATTTTCAATGGATTGATCAAGCACGTCGGCAACTCGACGAAGCTTATATCCTGGGCGTTCGAATGAACATCGCGTTCTGATTACATTGAGCGCTCTTTGACGTGGCTCACCGAGCGATCGGAAAGATTTGATTCCAATCCGACTTCATGTCCACAACAGTCCATCCTTTTGATTTCGCGTCATCTAGACCCTTAGCGAGTTGACCGATGTGGGATTCTCGGTCATAGGCGAATTCACGCTCAGCATCGGTGTGATGCACGATTGCACCAAACCGCAAACCTTTGCCCGCTGTCGTCCATTCAAGCATCTGATAGTCTCCATCAGAATTGCCGAACGCCGCAGTTGGACGACGACCAATGTGGTGGTGAATGGCGACCGGTTTACCTTCCTTGTCATCGAAAAACTTCAATCTGGGTAAGCGGACAAGGCTAGGTATTCCATCACGAAGTTCGTATTTGGTTTCGATACTGCTACCGATGACTTGCTCCGGCGGTATGCCGTAAACTCTTTCGGCCCAAGGCCGCATGAACTCGATTCCGCCACCGGAAACGATGAACGTTTTAAAGCCATTTGCCCGTAGGTACGCGAGTAACTCAAGCATCGGTTGATAAACCATTTCGGAATAAAGTCTTCCGGTTTGAGGATGCTTGGCGGTGGAAATCCAGTCGATCACAACTTTCTCGAATTCCTCGGTTGTCATCCCAGCATGTGTTGCCATGACTAGTTCGGCGAGCGCTTTCTTGCCACCGGAAGCAGCCGTTTTTAAATCTCCGTTTAGCACCGACGCGAACGGTTCTTGCTCTTTCCACTCTGGGTGCTGCGGGGCGAGCGTTTTAACGCGATTGAGCACAAAAGCTAACTGGAAATAGATAGGCTGCTCCGCCCAAAGCGTGCCATCGTTATCGAAAGTTGCAAGACGTTCCGACACGGGGACAAAGTCAGGAGAGCCTTCAGATGCGACTCGTTCAACAAAACTGATGATCGCCGCTTTCGTTGGCCCTCGATTCCATGAAGGTAATGGATCGACTGCGGTAGAAACCTGTGCCTGCGAAAGTAAGGAAGTAGCTAGGGTGAGAGCTACTGCGAATGTGAGTCTGGCGTTGAGCATCAATCTACGGTTTCAATAGGGGGTCGAGCGGCAAAATCGAGATCTGGACTGTCGGCATGCTCGGCTGCTTATTCTGATCATATCAGCGGCGATTGCTCGGATTTTTCATTGCCGAAAAGCATGGGGCACGGAGCCGCCTTCTCTGCCACGTTCTACAATCGCTCAATAACGCCACTCGCGTTTTTGCCGCGTTAACCAAAGGGGTGCCGTCTCTTGACGGCACCCTCGAAGCGACGGCTTTTCTACTGACCGCCTAGTGTCATGTTGGCGATCTGCTTTTCAAGAGTTTCCAGACTCCAGTCCCCCGGGGCTTGACTGGGCGGATACTCCTTCAGCGTCATCAGGAACTTGCTCGCCACGACCTGCATGGGGCCTAGCAAATAGGCGCGATCGATGTACCAATCTTCGTATGTGTTCGAACCGATCTTGGCTTTCTCAAACGGATCGCGTCGCAGGTTGTAGAGGTCTGGGGTGCGAAGATGAACGAACGGTTCTTTCCAGATCTGGAGGGTGTTGGCTCGGTTTTCAAGATAGACGGCCTTCCAATCGCCCACTCGGATGCAAGCTACGTGGCCGCCGTCATCGACATAGATGAATTCCTTGCGGGGCGACTCCTTCGATTTGCCGCTGAGGTAGTCGTTTTGATCGTATCCGTCGATGTAGTTCTTGTATTTCCGACCGTTGAGTTCAACGCCCGTTTTCAACTTTTCCTTGATGTCCGGTGCGCCTGCGACGGCCGCAAACGTTGGTAGCCAGTCTTCATGAGCGACGATACCGTTGAGCGTCACACCGGCGGGCCATTTGCCCGGCCAGCGAACGAAACAGGGCACCCGATAGGCACCTTCCCAGTTCGAGTTCTTCTCGCCGTGGAAGGGCGTTGTGCCGGCGTCAGGCCAAGTGTTGAAATGCGGGCCGTTGTCGGTCGAGTATTGAACGATCGTGTTGTCGGCGATGCCAAGTTCGTCGATGAGTTTGAGCAGTTCTCCAACATGCATATCATGTTCGACCATACCGTCGTGGTATTCGTTACCGCTCTTGCCGCTAAGACCCTTGTGTTCAGGTTTCACGTGGGTTCGGAAGTGCATGCGTGTCCCGTTCCACCAGCAGAAGAAAGGCTTGCCGGACTTCGCATGGCGAGTAATGAACTCCTTTGCGACCGCGATCGATTCATCGTCAATCGTCTCCATCCGTTTCTTCGTCAGAGGGCCGGTGTCTTCGATTGTTTGGCCGCCCTTGCCGTCGGCTTTGCATTTCAGCACACCGCGCGGGCCAAACGTTTCCTTAAATGTCTTACCATTGGCAAGCTTTAGGTCGGCCGGGTAGTCGCGGTTCTCTGGTTCTTCCTCCGCGTTCAGGTGGTAGAGGTTGCCAAAGAATTCATCAAAGCCATGCATCGTGGGCAAATGCTCATCGCGATCGCCCTGGTGATTCTTGCCAAATTGGCCGGTCGCGTATCCTTGGCTCTTGAGCACTGTCGCCATCGTTACATCTGTTTTTTGCCAGCCCTCTGCAGCGGCGGGCATCCCCACTTTTGTCATTCCCGAACGGACTGGCACTGAGCCGCTGATAAAGGCGGCTCGGCCTGCTGTACAGCTCTGCTGCGCGTAGTAATCCGTAAACGACAAACCTTCCTGGGCAATGCGATCGATGTTTGGCGTTTTATAGCCCATCATCCCGCGATTATTGTGGCTGATATTCCATGTGCCGATATCATCACCCCAGATCACCAGTATGTTAGGCTTCGTGGATTTCGGTTGCTGGGCATTCGCACGCGATGGATATGCGATCCCTCCGTAGCACGCGAGGACGCCGATTGTAAAAGCGAAAATTCGATTCATTGATACGCTCCAGTTGAAATTGTAGGGTCCGTAGGTTAAACGCTGTGGCAATTCCGTTCCAAGTGCCGTGATGAATGATGGCGTGAACCAAGTCGACAGTAGTGAACACTGGCCGATTGTTCAGCCTGAAAAGGTGCCTTCACCGCATGTGGCCAAACGCCGGCTTTGCGAGTGGCTTCTGCCGAATCAGACATAGTTGCTTCGTAGCCACTTGTTCTTAGGGTAGCCGTTCAATTGCTCGACGCACACTATAGCTCTGATCACATCCAATTTTGCGGTTGCGTTTGTCGAGCGGAAAAGGGGGCGGATACAACAAATCAAATGGCCCAAGGGGGCTTCGCGATCTTGGTACCTGGCCGCTTTCTCGCGGCACCCGCAATCGAAAAATTGACGAAACACTAGAATCGGCCTTAACGAATAACAAGGTAAGTAGGGTCCTTAGTCGACAAATGTCACCCCGCGAACGGCCGCGTCGGCCTAGTCCTCGGAAACCCGAAAGTTGAGCCGCACGGCGGATACGGCAATCGCTGCGATCGACGCCACGCGGAGTTTTGCCAACAAAACAGCACGGTGCACAATGACAGCGAGTTCAGACCTTCGAGCTTCCAGTGCGAAAGTCTTATTGAATTTCCCGGCGTCGCCAAGCAAAAAGACGGCGATTTTTCATTTTGTTCATTTGATCGTTGAAGTTGGTGACATCGTTTGTTTCGGTATCTGCCGATGAGACATCGGCGGGTTTCAACAGTGTCTTGTCAAGGTCCGCTTATTGCCATCCGATCGCGGGACGCGACCGGTAGGGACTGGCCCTGCTCGAATCGCTAGTTCATGGCGAGTTTGAGTTTCAGGGTTTTAACCACCAGCGATCATCGAGTTTATGCGTGTGTTCGCAACGACGAAGAATTCAATGTAGCGTTTCCTCGTTGGCATCCTTAAACGGATTTCGCTCTGGCGGTTCATCGTGATTGACGTTCTTCAGGATTTGCTGGACGACGAAGTTGAGGACAGGAACACGATGCCTGACCCAAATGTGAGCAGCTTCGGGTTTGCAACCCAACCGACTCTTGGCTTCCAATGCCGTTCGTCCAAACGAAATACGTTTGCATCGCCAACGAATGGCTTGTTCGATTACGGCCAACAGCAATGCGTGGTAGACCGGCAAGCGTGCGTTTGCTTCGTAGTCCATGCCCAAGTAGAAACCAATTGCTGTTTCGCCGTCACGAATAACAGTCACGAATCCAATCAACAATCCATTTTCACGGATCCCAATCGTCTCAAAATCATCATCCAACGCTTCGGCGATTCGTGGCAGCGTCGTGATGCTCAACTCAAACAAACAGACATCGGCCTTCGCTGCCACCGACTTGTACAATTCCAAGATTCGCTCTGATTCGGCTCGCAGGTTTTGAATCGGCGATACCGAAAGCGTGTCGCAATCGAACGGCTTTTTGACTTTTCTCGCTGCAGCGCGGTAACGCTTTGTCAAACTACCCAGGTAGTCGTCCATCGACTGCCACTGTGGATTGAGCGAAAGAACCATGTTCGGCTCGGTCTCCATCGATCGGTAGCGATACGGTTCCAATGCCGACGCATCCAATGGGTCCGATTCGAGTAGGTCTTTGACGATCACATAGTCGACCTGGCCATGGAGTCGATTGGCACGTCGGATTCGATACAGACAATCGGCAATCCCCCGCCAAACCCGCTGGTGATCTTGGCCCGCTGCGATTGCAACCCCATGTGGCCCCCACGTATGGACATTGCCGCACATCATGATCCGACGTTTCAGCAGTGACAGTGACTTCCGTTTCCATTGCTCGGGCAAATTCTGCATTAGCGCTGAATTTTTACCAATCAGTTGAGTTCCGACGACATCAAATGTCTGGGTCGCGACTGCGGCCACGGGGTCCTCCCTGTCGTAGACGATGGCAAAGTCGCGAACAATCTGCCCGGAGAACTCATCCTGAGCGGAACTCAAGTACCGGCGACTCAAGAATACAGATGACTCCGCAGTCACATTGTCCCAGTGATCCGCATTCAGGAACTCAATCCTGCCAGCGACGGCGAATTGGAAGCCAGAGGCTTTCCTCGTGACGGGATCTTGATTCTCATGAGGCATGACGGGTACGGCCGAAAGAGTGTATAAAGTGCGGAGAGGTAAAGGTTCGCGAAGAAAAAGCTGTTGCGGACCTACTCACTATAACGCGTCCTAGAGTCTTTTCCGTGCCTCATTCCCGTGCTGTTTGGGGGATCAATGATGTGGCCATCCGGGCACACAGATGTTCTGACGCAATCCGGCCTCCTCGTTGAGAGCAATCGATACGTCTCAGGCAGTCGACGATCCAATTTGGCGACTGAATTGGGGGCTTTGCTGCACGGGGCTCATCGAAAGACGCTTAAAGCCGGGGAATCCTTTCTGATCTCATCTTGGAACCAAACGGGTTGCTCGTTTAAACTAAGGGCTCCATAGGAGGAATTGTTTGCACCGTTTGTTAGCACTACTGATCGTTCCGTTTCTCGCGGCGGGGCAGGCATGCCCCCACTCGCATGGAGGATCGTTTGCGCAAGGTGACCATGCTGCTCGGCCCCACGTCCATATTGGACACGGGACACATGATCATCACGACCAGCATCACCACGATCACCATGGCGGGGAGTCCGACGGCACAACCAGTGACCTGCCGATCGAGCATGACGCAGATGCCATTTACGTTGGCGGCGGCCAATTCTTCCTGCCGCACACGGACACTGCACGAAGTCATGTTGACGTTGATCTCACTGCGTATCCCAGTCCCGATCGCGAACTCGCAAACGTCGAACGAAGACCACTTGCAACTGGGCATCAGACGCCCATTGAGAAGCGTCTACCACTCTTTCTGTTGCATGCTGCGCTGAGGCTCTAGGAATCGCTAGGCGAAAATTGACTTCGCCTTCCGGCTTCCCTTCTTTTTTCCGGCCCGAAACTGATCGTCGAATAATGCGATTGGATCGTGGCTGCCTCCTTCATCGACCCACCCAATGAATTGCCGCTTGCGCAATTTCGTTTGTGAGAGTCCGAGACGAAACCATGAAGAAATTGAAGTGGGTGAAATCCCTCGTAGGACCACTGCTGGTGATTGCCGTTGTTGCCGGCCTGTGGGCATATCGAGACAGCCTGTTTGAGACGACCGCGTCGGAAGACAATGCTAGTTCCGAAGCAGCATCAGGCAGCGGCGAACTGGAGATTTTGGAGCTGAGCGTGCAAGCTCGCAAGAATCTGAAATTACGCTCCAAAGCGGCCCGTCCGACCGACTATTGGCGGACGATTACGATCCCGGGAATGGTCCAAGATCGTCCGGGGATATCCGATCGCGGAGTCACTTCGCCGGCTGTTGGCTCCGTCGCGGAAATTCATGTCTTCCCCGGTGATACGGTTCGTCCCGGCGAGCGTTTGGTGACGATTGCATTGTTCAGCGAGTACCTGCAGGCGACTCAAACGCAACTTTTTAAGGCCACGCGAGAAATAGCGCTTCTTCGCAAGGAGATCAATCGTCTGTCCGACCTTGCCAGCTCGGGTGGCATTGCTGGATCGAAACTGATCCAGATGGATAACGACATTGAGCGGCAAGAAACACTCACGCAAGCGGCGAAACAGGAGCTGCTCAACCGGGGACTCTCGCCATCTCAAGTCAAACAAGTCGTCCAGGGAAATTTCGTTTCGACGATTGAAGTCAGTGCTCCGCCGCCACGAGGACTTTCAACAGCCGAACGAATTGATGAACTGTCGCCCGTTTCCCAGGCAAGCTTCGTGGTTGAAAGCGGAAATGATCAGTTGATCGCCTATGAAGTCCAGTCGCTCGCGGTCGAACTTGGGCAAACGGTTCAAGCGGGGCAGTTGATCGCTGACCTCGCGAACCACCGGCATCTCTATGTCGTCGGCCACGCGTTTAAGCGAGAAGCGGGACTTCTTGAAAAGGCAGCCCAAGAGGCTCGAGAGATCGAGGTCGAGTTCTCCGATGACAATGCGGAAGTTTGGTCGCCCCTGGATCAGTCGTTCCAAATCCGGCACCTGTCCAATTCGATCGACGTCGAGAGCCGCACCTTCGATTTCTTCATACCGCTCGAGAACCAATCACGAAGCTATGAAAAGAACAGCGAGACGTTCTTGGTTTGGCGATTCCGGCCGGGCCAGCGAGCGCGGATTCATGTACCTGTTGAGAGACTCGAAGACGTCTTCGTTCTTCCGTCAGAAGCGATCGCACGGGAAGGTCCCGATGCCTTCGTCTACCGACAAAACGGCGACCTGTTCAATCAAATCGCAGTCAACATTTTGTATGAAGACCGTCGCTCAGTCGTCATCGCCAATGACGGAAGTATCACGCCGGGGACCTTTATCGCCCAGAACGCTGGTGCTTCACTTCGTCGCGTCTTGAAATCGCAATCGGCCAGTGGCCGGCAGCCTGGTCTGCATGTCCACGCTGACGGCACCGTGCATGCTGCGCATTGATTGAAGAATGAAGATTGACGGTTTTGGAGGAACCGTCATCGAGGAAGCCGATGAGAGTTGCTACTGGCTTGAACTGATCATCGAAGGCGACCTATTGCCGAAGGAACGAGTCGAATCACTGCTCGACGAGGCCAATCAAATCACCGCCATCATGGTCGCATCGCGAAAGACCGCAAGAGGCACGTAACCATGCTCAATCTTCAATCTTCGATCGACAATCTTCAATGTTAAACGCAGTCATACGTTTTGCTCTCCGCTACCGCATGCTGGTGATGATCGCCAGCCTGGTGCTGCTGGCGTACGGTTCTTACCTCGCGACACAAATGTCGATTGATGTCTTCCCCGACCTCGATCGACCTCGCGTGGTGATCATCACCGAGGCACCTGGGCTAGCGACCGAAGAAGTCGAGACACTCGTCACTCAGCCGATCGAGATCGCATTGATGGGCGCCAATGGCGTGCAGGCAGTTCGCAGCCAAACCACGGCCGGGCTAAACGTTCTGTACATCGAATTCGACTGGTCGACCGAAATCAAAGCTGCCCGACAAACGGTCAGCGAGCGTCTTTCGACACTGGAAGGCGTTCTTCCCGACGGCATCCGCCCACAGATGACGCCACCGTCGTCGATCATGGGGCAAATTGTGGTCGCAGGGATCTACCGCCAAGCGGGTCCGAAAGGCGGGCAACTAGCACCGATCGAGCGAACTGAATTTGTTGCCGAATGGGTCGATGCCGATGGTGAGGCTCAACTCTACGTTTGGAGAGCCGGGGATCGACATCAAGTCGATCAATGGAAGCAAGTCGATTGCGAGGTCGTCGGTCTCGAACGCAATCCTAGCGATCAATCATTGGCAGCCAAAGTCACGGTTGAGATCGACGGCCAGGGTTACGAGGTGCCGCTTCCGACCGAAGCGAAGCAGTTGCTGGAACTGCGCACCGTGGCGGATTGGATCATTCGGCCTCGTTTGCTGAAAGTCACCGGCGTCGCCGAGGTCTTTATGCAGGGTGGTGATCGCAAACAGTATCAAATCTTGCTCGATCCGACCGCACTTTTGGAATACGACGTCACCGTCCAAGAAGTCGAACAAGCTCTTCGCGAAAGCAACATCAACACCAGCGGCGGCTTTGCAACCACCGGCGAAACCGAACGCCCGATTCGGATCCTCGGACGTTTGGGCACGGGTTCACGGAGCGTCATTGACGATCTTCGGAAGGTACCCGTCGTTCGGCGAACCAAACGGAGTGTGCTGCTGGAACAAGTCGCACGCGTGGTCGAAGGTCCCGAACTGAAACGCGGTGACGGTAGCGTGAACGGTCACAGCGGGATCGTTTTTACCGTTGTGAAACAGCCCCATGTGGACACACGAAAACTGACAGACGAAATCGCCGCGGCGTTTGACGAGGTCGAAGCGTCGCTGCCGCCGGACATCATCATCAATTCCGAACTCTTTCGTCTGAAGAATTTCATCGACCGCGGAATCTTCAATGTTGCCGAAGCGTTGGTTATCGGAGCGGTGTTGGTCATCATCGTGCTGTTCCTGTTCCTTCTGAACTTCCGCACGACTTTCATCACGCTGACCGCCATTCCGATGTCCTTGGTGATGACGACGCTTGTGTTTCGCTGGGTCAGTTGGTTCAGCGGCACGGAACTGTCCATCAACGTCATGACGCTCGGTGGCATTGCCGTCGCGATGGGCGAGCTTGTCGACGACGCCATTGTCGATGTCGAAAATATCTTTCGCCGACTGAGGGAAAACAACCACCGGCCTGATCCGAAATCGTCGCTTCATGTCGTGTATGAGGCCAGCAAAGAAATCCGCAGCGCGATTTTGTTCGGCACGGCGGTCGTGATCTTGGTTTTCCTGCCGTTGTTCGCACTCTCCGGCGTGGAAGGACGGTTGTTCGCCCCGCTCGGATTCGCCTACATCGTCTCGATTCTCTCATCGTTTCTCGTTTCGCTGACCGTGACTCCGGTCCTGTCGTACTACCTACTGCCCAACTCAAGTGCGACTCACCGGGACCAAGACGGCTTCGTCTTGCGAGCGATGAAGACACTGGCCACGCCGTTGATTCGTTTGAGCATGGCGATGCCCGCAAGCTTGTTGGCCATCACCTGGATCGTGGTCGCCATTTCGGCGTGGCAGTTGACACAGCTCGGAAAGAACTTTCTGCCGGCATTCGATGAAGGCAGCGTGCAGGTCAACGTCACGATGCCACCGGGGTCTTCGCTTCAAGCGTCCAATCAAGTATCAGGAAACATCGACGACGTGTTCTTATCGATGCAGCGTAGCCCGTCCAACCCGGACGGCGAGATCTTGAACTTCGTCCGACGCACGGGGCGAGCGGAGATGGACGAGCATGCATCGCCAGTCAACTTCGGCGAATACATTCTGAGCATGAACCCAGAGGTGGATC
This sequence comes from Stieleria sedimenti, assembly GCF_025060895.1. Lineage (GTDB taxonomy): Bacteria > Planctomycetota > Planctomycetia > Pirellulales > Pirellulaceae > Stieleria > Stieleria sedimenti. The sequence goes on from NZ_JANZKV010000004.1 coordinate 14,757, forward strand.
AGGATCGCGAGGCGATGTTGGCGGAGTTGCTGGAGCGGATCAAGGACGAAGTGCCGGGCGTTGACATCGAAGTCGAACAACCGCTCGCGCACCTGATCAGCCACATGGTGTCTGGTGTCTACGCTCAAATCGCGATCAAGATCCACGGCGATGACTTGGACAAGTTGCTGTCTCAGGCCGAACAAGTGAAGTCGTCCATCCGAGACATCCCGGGCATCACTCCGCCGATCATTGAACCGATTCGGATGACGCCGGAGTTGCACATTCAGCTACGTGGCGATGACCTTGCTCTTTATGGATTGACTCGCGAGTACGTCGCCGATGTGCTGCAAACGGCACTGCAAGGCGAAGTCGTCTCTCAAGTGCTGCAAGGGCAGCGGCGCTTCGATCTGCTTGTGCGATTGGAAGAAGCGTATCGTACAGACTACGCCAATCTGGGCCGATTGCGAATCGACCTGCCGCACTCCGAAGGCCAAGCTGAACGCGGCCAGATTGAATTACACGAGGTCGCAACCATCGGCGAGGGATCCGGACCGAACTCCGTCAACCGCGAAAACGCGAGACGCCGGATTGTGATTCGCTGCAACACGCAAGGCCGGGACTTGGCGAGTGCGGTCGAAGCGATCAAAGGTCGACTGAACCAGAATTTAGAACTGCCGATCGGCTACTACGTCGAGTACGGCGGACAATTTGAGAGCCAGCAAAGTGCGACCCGCTTGATCATGGTGCTGGCGGGAGTTTCGGTCATCGGCATGTTCGGTGTGCTGATGATTCTGTTCCCGTCCGTTCGTGTGGTTCTGCAAATCTTGAATGCACTACCGACAGCGTTCATCGGTGGGGTGATCGCGTTGGTGCTGACAAACCAAAACCTGACGGTCGCCAGCCTGGTCGGCTTCATCTCCCTTGGTGGCATCGCCGTCCGCAATGGAATTCTGCTGGTCACGCACTACTTCCACTTGATGAAGGAAGAAGGAGAAGGGTTCGGCACAGACATGATCATGCGTGGCAGCCTGGAACGACTGGCTCCCGTTTTGATGACGGCGCTCACGGCCGGCATCGGATTGATCCCACTGGTCATCGGAGGACAGGAGCCTGGTCGAGAAATTCTCTACCCCGTGGCGACTGTGATTCTTGGTGGCCTGATTACCTCGACGTTTTGTGAGTTCCTGATTCACCCGGGACTCTTTTGGAAGTTCAGCGGTCAAGACACCAAACGGATCTTGGGCGCTGAGGAAGTTACCTCGATTTGAAGGATCGAAAGATGAAAAAGTTCAGTTTGGTTGCTGTGATGTGCCTGCTTGCTTCCGTAATGGGGTGCAATCAGTCCAGTCCGACAACCGGCCAGGCGTCTGATACAGCCGACAGTTCCGCGACCGATGACCATGGCCACGACCATCCGCACGACGGAGAGAAGGACCACAGTGTTGAAGGCCACGGGCATGGAGTCGGTCCGCACGATGGAACGATTGCCGATTGGGGCGGAGGCAAGTTCCATGTCGAGTTCACCGTGAACCACGACAAGCAACGAGCAACGGTTTACGTGCTAGGCAGCGACGAGAAAACCGCGACGCCGATCGACGCAGAGTCCATCGAACTGGCCATCACCGATCCCGAGATGCAAGTTGTCCTGTCAGCCGATCCGCAAGAAGGCGATCCTGAGGGAAAGTCGTCTCGTTTCGTTGGCACGCATGAAAGCCTTGGCGTTGTGCAGGAGTACGCGGGAACGATGACGGGCGTTGTCGATGGCACTCCCTATTCGGGCGACTTTAGCGAAGAAGCTCACGATGACCACGGGCACTGAGCCGACGCGATGTGGTCATTGATTTTCAATACGCTGATCTCGGCGATCGTCAATGCGTCGCCGGGGCTGGCTGCCGCTGGCTTCCAAACTTTTCTCACCGTCTGGATTGTTGCCGGCTTGGTAACCACCTTCATTGCGGCAGGCCAGACAGCGAAGTTTCGTGCCGGGATCACGGCAGGTGCCGGCATCGTTGGCATGTTGAGCGGACTGCACCTGCTTTCTGCCTATTCCAATCGCCTTGTCATTGGTACCCTGACAACCATCGTTTGCGTCGCCGCTGTGTTGATTCCAGTCTTCCTGCAAATCGATGAGTGAACCCAACAATTCATGAAGTTAGAAAAGCACGAACTTGTGGAGATCGCAAAGCGCAATGACCATCGCGTCTTCTGGCCATCGCATGCAGCGTTTGTTGGTGGCATGCTCGGATTTGCAACCGTAACACTGTTGGCATTCGTTTTCGCGGGCAGCTCCTGTCATGATTTTGAAGACGTCGTTTTCTATATTCTCATCCCCGGTGTTCTCGGTGGGATGATCGGAGCATCCTCGGGTCTCGCAGCTTTTTTGACGGTTTCAGGACGGGGCGTTCATCCAATCCTGGCTGGTTTTGCGGGTGCAGTCCTCGTCCCCGTGCTGTCCGCAATCGTAATGATTGTCTGGTTGCGAGTGTCCAAACCTGATTTATTTTTGGGCGAAACCTCGCTCGGGGACGGATTTGAGCTGAGTTGGTGGTGGGCGATTTATCTTTTCATCGTATTCCCAATTTCCATCATCGTTGGAGTGATAGGCGGATTTTTCATCAACGGTCGCTTATCCAAACCCTAGTCCACTTTTATCGAGGCGACTCAATTGTCAGTCATCATCCGAATTGGTGATCGCGGAAGAACACGTGGCCCATTAAAACCGTCGGGGCAGATTTGCCTGGGCGAATTGATGCTTGCTGCGGTATCGTCGGGCGAATGGATTGACGCGGGCCAAGAAGTTGAAGTCACCGGCGGTACGCGAGACCGAGTGCAAGTGCGAGCGGTCGATCCTGAGCAAGACCAACTTACAAATCATGGACAGTCATTAGCTGAACCTCAGCGAGAAACGACCGAATCTCTCCAAGCCCCTCCGGCATGGGTTGAGAGAATCAATCCGATCAAAATCGGAATCGTTTGTGGTACGATCGTCGCGTTCATTGTCTGGCTGCAAGTCGAATCGCTTTCTTTGTCCGCCCTGAGCGTCCCGGTGGCCGGCGCTATCTCAGGGTGGATTTTCCGACGTCTTGTCGCCATACCCGCCGAAGCGGCTGGTCCTCGTGCTGACCATCGGCCGGCAGCCATTGGGATTGCTTTCGCGGTCTGCTTTGTAACCGCAGTCGGTGCAGCCATCGGTTTCAATCTGTCAAGCACATTCCTGGGAACGAGTCTCGGTTTGGTTCTCGGAACCGTCACCGCGGGGATCATGGTCACTGTGTTATTCGTTTTCTCACATCTGTGACACCGGAGTCCTGCGGACACGCCGAAAAATGGGTAAGAGTTACGATTCAACTCTCTCCGGCAACCTTCACGAAAGATCAAACATGGAACCAGAAAGCTCTCAGCCCGACACGCGCGTTTCGACTTGGCCTCGAATCATTTGGGCAACGCTCATCGGGGCAGTGTCCATTCATGGGTTCCTTTTCATCTGCGCCTGGATCAAGGGTGCCATCTGGGGATCAGGTGGAGATCCCGGTGAGATGTTTTCCGGATCTCCCGGGCATGACCTCGAATACGGTTGGGCAGGCGGCCGGCAGAGTACGAATCAGCTCCTGGCAGTCTACGTGTTTTCGCTGGGACTGATTCCAATCGCTTTCTCGATCCTCGGAGCGGTCGCGGGATTCATTCTTAGTGTCTCCTCATGCCTTGGGGTGGTGAATGGCAAATCCGGCGTTCCGCAATCATCGACTGCAAGCGTTTCTGTCATCCGCTCGATTCTTGTTTACTCCGCGGCTGCCTACACAGCGATGATGCTCGTTTTCGTCCTGACCCTCGGATTTGGCCCGGGAGCCTGGGCTGGATCGATCCTGTGGCTGATTCAACTTCTGAACGCTGCAATTTGGGGAACGAGCGCCGCCGCCGCCTACCTAAGGTTTCGACGTTGGGAGATTTCCACCGGAGTCATTTGCATCGGTGTGATTCTGTCGCTGATGCACGCCTATTTCATGTTACCGCTTCCGGGATTGCTCCTAGCCGCGATCCTGTTGCTCGTCTACACCATGGCAACCGGCACACGACGGTCAGACGCAAATGCCAAGACGCCATCGCCGCCCGCGAGCGATTCGGCCCAAGCAGTTGAGATCCGAACGGGAGGGACAAGCGGTATTGCTGTGTTCCTTTTCGGCGGGTTCAGCTTTTACGCCGTTGTGTGCCTATTCACCCTCTTTGCGGTGATAGGAAATCGAAACACAGACAATTGGGGAGTCTTTATGCCAATCGTCATCGGACTTTGGGGAATCCCCATCTTCGGGACACTGGCAGCGATTTCCCATGCAAGGACTGGGCCAGGGGGCTGGCTCAACAATCGCCAAGCATGGCGATACGCGGCTTACGCATTCTTGACTTGCCTATTCCTCTGGGGTGCCATCGTCGCTTCACAGTAAGGATGAACACCATCTATTTTGGGACTTCCGCAGAATCTGTGGGTAGAATTCTTTGTTCAAGAGCGACCGAACCTGTGTGATACTGCGTTTCCAACGAAAACGCCGTTCACGAAAGTCGCAGTCAATTTAGATGGCTTGTGAGTTAGTTCAGTGTGGTGGATTCATCATCTTGGACATCGGTAACGTCGCTGGTGCAAGTGTGGAAGGGAGCGATCCGCGTGATGCGCGGCTCGATTCGCCAATCACGCGTCTTCGGTTTTGATAACTGCTACCGCAGGTCACGCGTCTGGTGACGGGGAAAACTCCTGAATCGAAATCATTCCAAACACGATGGAAAAAGCAATTTGATCAACTCATCGCTTCCCTCGAAGAGAAGTAATTGAGCTTCATGCGACCGTAACGGGATAAAACGAAAAAAGCCGACGTGGAGCACACGTCGGCTTTTCGTTTACCGTTGGGTCGGAAAGTGTTCCAACCTTTCAGAGAAGTTGAGCAAACCACACCTCCCTCAAACCGATTCTTGACCACTCTCTTGAGGGGTTCGTGCTTGTGCGGGTATTGGCGGGGCCAGTATCGGGCCGTTTTTGTTCCCGCTTGAGTAGTATCGCGTTTTTGTCGTCTTTTGCAGGGCGTATCGTCGCTGCCAAGCAAATAATCAGTTGACTTTTGTAGCACGTATGCAACAACTAAAGCGTGGCCGATGAGCTGCGGTTTTCTGCCTCATCTGCGAATCAGCCCCTCCATATGCCCCGGACGTGTCGCCATGCCCGTTCCTGAAATAGTCGCCCGCATCCAAGAACGAAAACGAGAGCTCGATATCTCTGTTTCGGATCTTGCGCGCCGCAGCGGCGTTTCGCGGGCCACGGTCATTCGGATTCTCGGCGGTGAGGACCACGAATTCTCGTTTGCAAACTTGCAGGCCATTCTGCTCGCGTTGGGTATCTCTCTTGATCTAACAGAGATTCCCGCCGAGCAATTCCGAGATCAGATTGCCACTGCAAAAGCCAAACGTTTGATTGCACTTACGCAGGGCAATGTGGCTCTCGAGTCCCAAGCTGTCTCGCGAGCTTCCGCTCAATCGCATCTCGAAGAAGCGAAAGCTCGGATTGCATCGTCCAGCCGAAAACTGTGGGCCTCATGATTGCTGGTCGTAGCAAAGGTACGGGGCTTGGTTCTAGCGGGAAAGATGACGACACGCCGTTTGACGGATCGGGCCTAAAGCTCAAGACGATCAAAACACGGCGCGAGCTCAACGAAGTCGAGTTTGCTTCGATCCTTCGCGTGACAGAGAAATACTTGCTGTCGAAGCCTTCCCGGAAGATCGCACCGTTCAATTTCGATTGGCTTCTCGGACTCCATCGTGAAATGCTTGGTTCGATCTGGAGTTGGGCAGGAGAGATCCGATCGACTGAAAAGAACATCGGAGTGAGCCCCAACATCATCGCCGCGGAACTCGGCGTCATTGCGATGGAGGCCGACAAGAGACACAACGAAACGGGCGCTCTCGTGATCGCAACCGCCGCTGAGTTTCATCACCGCGCGGTTTGGGTTCATCCCTTTGAAGATGGGAATGGTCGATGGGCTCGACTATTGACGAATGTCTGGCTGATGCAACATGACCAGCCAGCAACACTCTGGCCGGCAACCGATCTTCGCGACACCGAGAGTCCGATTCGCGACGAGTACATTGCTGCAATCAAAGCAGCTGACTCGCGAAACTATGGACCGCTGATTGACTTACACGAAAGGTTCAGCGAGTAAACACACGGATTAATCCAGGCACCAGTCGAATAACGTGTCGATATCGCTCAAGACGCTCGATCACGGTTTCTACTACGAAAATGAAACGTTGCCGGTAGTCGTTGCACCGGTCGTCGACGTTGGCCGCGAGTGGCGGTTTGTCGTGGTTGCACGTCAAGTGGTCGCTAGCAGCGGGTACAACGCGGACACGCGGTGTGCGGCCGACAGTGGCGGCGGCGTTGAAGCACGGAAATTAGCTGTTGAGGTGGCCTCGTCAATGCTACCACCTTGCCCGGTTTACGTCTTAGACATCTGCCAAGTCGGCGATGAATATCGTTTGATCGAATTGAACCCGTTTGGCGGAGCCGACTTGTACGATTGTGACTCGAACGCGATCGTGGAGGCGGTTTCCGAATACGCGATGAGGAACGACGAACGATATCCCAAGTTAACTCATGGCAATGTCTACAACTTCAACTGATACGCCACCGCTCGTTCTGCTCTCCGGGCTTGCCGCAGACGCTCGCATCTTCACCGCGCAGAAGATTGCGTTTCCGCAGATGTGTTGCCCCGGTTGGCTGGAGCCAGAGCGTACCGAAACCATCAATGACTACGCTGGCCGCTTAGCCGAAACACTTGACGAAAGTCCGTGCATTGTTGGCGGCGCGTCGTTTGGCGGAATCGTCGCTTTGCATCTGGCAGAACACATTGACGCCCGAGCTGTGATTTTGATTGGCAGCATCAAGTCGCCGTCACAACTGCCAATGTATGCCCGCTGTGCTCGACCATTTCGGTTCTTGATCCCCTTCATGCCGGTACGCTTTCTTCAAACTTTGACTCGACCGATCGCAACGCGGTTCGTCAAACGGCATGCACCGTTCGCATACGGACTTGCTTGTCAGTTCCGCGACTCCAACCCGGTCGTTTTCAAATGGTCGTTACGTCGCATCTTGGATTGGTCGATTACACCGAAGGTATCCTGTCCCGTCTTTCACCTGCACGGTGACCGCGACTGGACACTACCGTTGCGCTACACCGATCCCGACGAGAGCGTTGCAGGCGGCGGCCACGTACTTTCGCTTACTCACCCGATCGAAGTGAATTCCTACATTCGACAGATTCTTAGCGAGGTTGCGTCCACATCGAGAACCGCACCCGAGCGCAAGGGACCGGAACACGAATCCTTGCCGAAGTAGCTTCGCCAGCTTCGTCTCCTGCGCTCGATCGGTTGGGTGCGGCACTATCAGGGTTCGCAAACCACACCCAGAAAGTTCAAGCAATTATCTCCGGAAGGATGGAGAAGTCGCTTAACCTTAAACTTGGCGGCTTTGACGGTTTGCATTGGATTTCAGCAAACGCCCACTACCCCAAGGATGTGCGGCTCGAGGCTCAACAGTTTCAAGATAACGGTGCACTGGCAAGCCAACTTAGCGATGCGATTCGAGTCGCAAAACGCATGCTGCAAGCGGGAGCAAATCCGACGGTGCGGCTCAGTTGGCCCATCAAGCACAAACTAGATTCCAATGCGAAGCTAGGAAAACTTATCGAGAAGGCTCGCGCCAATTGGAAAAAGAGCAAGGCCGAGAGGAAACCACAGACGACCGTGACCGTGACGAAAACGAGCAAAGCGAAACCGACACTCAAGCGACTATTGCGACTGATGAAACACGACTACATCACCGACCAGTGCGATGAAGTCGAAGAGATTGAGCAGCTTGTGACAGAGCTGGGAGATCTGAGTGGAATCCAGGATGGTGAGTGGCCGAAGATTGATAAGTTTGAAAGTCCACGATTGTTGGGCTGCCTACTGGAAGCTGGGCTGAACCCGGAGATCACAGATAAAGGCGGCAATTCGCTGCTGAGTCAATGTGTGATGCACCCTGATAGCATCGATCTGCTCATCGAGCACGGTGTTGACGTCGATCGCCGCAGCGGGCGAGACAATGGGACGGCACTCATGCGAGCGACATGGATGGGAGACGAAGAGTGTGTCCAGCGACTGCTGGACGCCGGAGCGAATCCGACATTGGAGTTCACGTCCTTTGCCAAGGTGATGTTGGAAATGGACGAAGAGATGACCGAAATCATCGAGTCGGCGCGTACCGGTTGGAATCGGAAAAAGCCGAGAAAGAAGCCCGCGAAGAAGTCCGTTGTCAGGAAACAGAAGAAGTAGGGTCTAAGAAAGCCTCCAAGTCGCACGTAGCACTTGTCTATTGGCCCTCAGCGAAATTTGCAGCATTCGTTGATCCATCTTCTTCCGTATTAACAGCTTTAATCGCCTTGGACCAACTTCCGAACGTGCGGCGGATGGCCATGGCTTTGTCTCGGTTTTCCAGGCAGACTTCGGTGTAGGTCATGGATTGGCCGACGGCTTGGCGCTGGCGGATCCAGAGGATCATGGTCTCTCGGTCGAAATGCTCGGGACGGCGGCGGGAGACGTTTGCGAGGTTGATGCCGGCGGCCGTGAGCGCGGCACGCCAGGTGCCGTGGTAGCGCAGTGCGGCTTCGTAGAGCGGGCGGTCGCGGTTGCGGTTCACCATGGCCCCCAGGTCGTAGCCTGTAGTACACAAACGGCGGAGTTGTTGTTCTACGCGGGCTTGCGTGAGGTCGCGACGGTCGCCAACATGGCGAACGTCAACGCCGGCGTACTGGAGTGCCGTGTTCCACGCGCCGAATTCGTTGCACGCGGCAACGTGGAGAAGTTCGTCGTCGCGACGCACAACGTCGTCGAGCAAACTTTCGCCGGCAACGTCACGCTCGACAATCTTGCGAATGATGGTTTCGCGAATCATGAGGCCTGTTCGGCGACAATTGGTTCTCCGCTTTAGCGACAACTAGAATTCCCGATTACGAATCCGATTTTTATTGAGAAGCCTTTGCTGACCGTCCAGCTGACTTCGTTTTCTTGGCTGTTTCCACGCGATAGCTTGGCACGTTCAACTCGATGATCACGCTGTGGTGAACCAAGCGATCGATCGCCGCCGCCGTCGTCATCGCATCTTTGAAGATCTGGTCCCACTTGCTGAACGCCAAGTTGCTCGTCAACAGAACACTCCCTCTCTCGTAACGTTCCGCCAGCAGCGTGAACAGCACCTCCATCTCTTCTCAATTCTGCTGCACGTAACCCAGGTCGTCGATCATCAGGCCCTCGAAACGAGACAGTTGCTTGATGTACTTTTGCAGGCGAAGATCCCGCTTTGCGATCAGCAACTGTTGCACCAGCAAGCTGCACGTTGTCAGAAGCATGCTCCGGCCTTGCTGGACGAGTTGATTCGCCAAGGCACGAAGCGCGTGACTCTTCCCCGCACCGGGCTGACCGAAAATCAGTACGTTCTCCCGACGATCCAAGAACGATCCCTCCCGAAGACTCTCCAGTTGTCGTGTCACTGACAATGGCAAGCGATCGAAGTTGAACGTCTCCCATGTCTTGCCCAGCGGAAGACGTGAGTTGGTCATTAGACGCTTGATCCGACTCTCGTTGCGGGCCTGGCATTCCAGTTCCGCCAGTTCCGATAAGTATTGAACATGGCATGTCATAGGCGATTCGGAAGTGACTCGTCGGGAACATGTCCTGACGGTATTTGTAGTTTTCGAATGCTCCCGGTTTGCGAACCAATGAATCGATCACGTGCCGGTAGTTGATGGCCGATCCGATTGTCGTTTCGATAATGTCTTGCCGTTTTCTCATCCATCTCAGTCATCCTTGACGATGCGGCCAGTGACTTGCCAGATGCTAGCAAACGCCGCAGTTCTTTAACCTTTCCGTCCGTGACCATCGCAATCTCCGTGAAAACAAGGAGTTACGATGATGACCCGAATCGCAAAATCCGGGAATTGTAATTGTCGCTGACCGCACCGGCATCGTTGCCAAAGCCAGCCTCAAACCGGGATTTCTAATTGTCGCCAGCCGGGAAAACCAATCGCCGCTAGACACTCGCCGACCGACTCCGTGTCAATCTTAATGCCGGCTCGCATTGCCTTGGTTCTCGAATTTTCGCAGAGTGTTATGAAAGAGGCCGGCAGTGATGCCATCGGGTACGTGGATGCTGGTGACACCCAGCGACGAGACTTCGTTGATGTTTCGCATCTCGTCGTCGAAGAAGACCATGCTCGAATATTCGAGGCCACTGGATTCACTCAACGCCGCGAAATGCCTCAATTTTGACGATGGGTAAATCTCGGCGAAGGCAAAACGGTGATTAATCGAAAGCAATTCAATCAGCTCTCGCGCCCACGACGGCTGTTCCGTTCGCGACGCGAGCGCCATCGGAATCGAATGATCGTCGCAGTGGTCAAGGATACTGGTGACGTCATCGTACAATCGCACCTCGCGACTCGCTCGGTCGACGACTCGTTCGTTCCGCCAGCGGAACGGTGGCGATATCACCACCAGCATCAAAGTCGGAACACGCACAGACCGTGAGCAGTCGATGCAGGATAAAATTGACAGCGTGACCGGTATTGAACCTACTGCTGTTGATGTCGGTTGAGCGTCAGCAAACATGCTTTTTGTTCTGTCTTTGGTCGCCACGGCCCGATGGAGGGTCAGGTTTAATCAGGAAGTCCGTCAATGACACTCGATGAGTAGCTTTGCGAGTCCGAACTGCGGTCGATGCTTGATTCACTTTGAGATTCGCTTCCCGATTCGCTGGCTGACGGCGACGTCGATTCGGATTGCGACTGGGATTCCAATGCGGACTCACTTGATACGGAATCGCTTTCGCTACTCGTGGACGAATGGCGTGGAAAAGGGCGATGTTCCCGATGATTTTTGCAAGGCAACCTGATTTGATGATCTGCTGTGCAGATTGATCGCCTGCGATCTCATCGCGAACCCAACGCAATTGTTCGAGAAGGAACGGTGACCAACACGGATCGTCCGTCGATATCGCGGCAGCATCCCGGTCACCCGTGACGATTGCTTCACAGTCCTTCAGCAAGTGGATGCATTCGACTGGGTTTGGACCGTAACCAACGATGTCCCCCAAACACACGATCCGTTCTATGCCCAGCGACTCAATCTTGTCCAGCACCGCCGTCAGTGCTTCTAGGTTGCCATGAATGTCGCTTATGATCGCTAGGGTATCCATCCCCGAACTAGGTTTGACAATGGAGTAGCGGTTCACTGAAGTTTCTCCAGAACAGACCTTTGCTCTCGATTCAACTCAACTCCTGGTCGGACCGACTGCACCATCGCGATTGCATCTGCAGCGGTTTGTACTTTTCCCGATACAAGCAGAACCGCTGCAGCAACAAGGCCTGTTCGACCGTGGCCCTGGGCACAATGGATCAGCACGGGCTTCGGCATGTCATTGATTTCCACTGCTAACGCTCGTAGTTCGTCTGCCGTCGCTCCAGAGCCGTCCAGCATCGGATAGCAGGTGTAAGACTGAATCTTCCAGCGATCATTGGGTTCCGTAAAGTCGCACGTTAAGTCGACCACTGAAGCGATGTTATCTGGCAACTCATGGCCAAGGAGTCGTCTCGAGAGGACGAGGTCGTCGCCAAGCGAATTCAATTCTGGCTCTCGCGACAGCAGTCGAACGACATGCCACACCACCGCTACATACAACGCGTACGGCAACACAAGCAGTGTTCCGAGTCTAGAACGCCCGCCATCAAAACGCTTGCCAAAGCCAACAATAGAAAGAGGAAACCGTACTTCATGCGGTTTCCTTCACGCCTGAGCCTGAGCCGCTGAGATTGCTTTGGACAGCTCGGATCGGTGCGTTTCCGAGCGGACTACGATTGTCAATGAAAGCCCATCAAACCTAGGTGCACCCGCAAGCGGTGCCACTGCAGTTCCGAAATCAGCGATCGACATGGGGCCGTATCCGGTGGCCAGTGTCGGCGTAGAGATCGTTTTCGCTCCCGCCTTGATGGCAAGGTCCAGTGCGGCGGCGACGGTCTGGCGGACTAGCTCAATGGACGAATCGTAAAACGGGTCGATCGCTACAGCATGCAGAATGCAATTGAACGGGAGGTTTCCGGCCCGACTTTGAACGACGGTTCCAGCCGGCACGGCGGAGATGCCTTGGCTCTTCAGGTGGGCGTGCAGTTCTTCTTGAATCGTCGGTCCAACCGCCGAAAGGATCGCTCCATTGACGCCGCCCGATAGATTTAGCCAAGGGTTCGCGGTAGAGATCAAAACATCAGCGGCTACTTCCAGTACATCACCGACTTGAGAATTGATCTGCATTTGATCGGAACCTGTATATTCAGTCTTTCTGAAATTGAACGATGACGATTCGCCCTCCGAAGCTAACGTTTGCGAGTTCATCCCTCATCATATCAAAAACTGCCTCAGTCGACCCGCCACCGGTGCCAGCACCAATCAGTGGCAACGCGATCGAATTGAAATTCTTCTCCTCTGCCAGTGCCAATGCGTTGCGACAGGATTCCCGGATCGACCATTCGCTTGATCGCCACCACATGCTGACCGCCTTGCATCAAGAGGTTGCTGGGATTATTGAGTCGCTTGAAATCGTTGACGGCGAGATCAAACGTTTGGCTGCGGAACAGATCGACGAGCGTGATGTGAACGCCGCCTTTGCAGATTTTGGCAACGTCTGGAATGAGCTGAACACTCGCGAGAAGTCGGCGGTGCTGACGTTGCTGATCAGCCGGATCGAATTCGACGCTGACGAAAGCTCACTTTCGATTTCGATGCACCCGGCGGGCATCAAAACCATTTCCGCCGAAGCGACCGAACAACAACAGGAGACGAACTCATGATCATGGTCAAATGCAATGTCAACGTGAACCTGAAGAAACCCGTCAAAAAGAAGGCGGAGCCGGCAGACGAACCACCGGTGAAACGGCGAGGGAAGGTTCCAAGGATTTCACGCTTGATGGCGCTCGCGATTCGTATGGACGAGATGCTGCGGCGTGGCGAAGCGCAGGATACGATCGAACTTGCCAAAATGGGCAAAGTATCACAGCCTCGTCTCACTCAAATCCTGAGCCTATCGCTGCTCGCACCCGAGATCCAGGAAGCGTTGCTGTACTTGCCCCGCGAAATGACGGGGCGTTCAAAAATTCACGAAAGGAACTTGCGTCCGATCACGAAGCAACTGTATTGGGTCAAGCAGCGTGAAATGTGGAGCGATCTGATTCGCTCAGTCGGTCCGGCGGCGAAAGATGTTTGACGCCATATTTAGAACGCGGGTGGCGTGATTCCCTTGGCTTTGAGGGACGCGAGGTACTTGTCGGGTTCGGCGACTAGCTTTTTAACGCAGCCAGGGCAGCAGATGTAGACGGCCTTTCCGTTGACGTTGACTTTACCTGGGACGCCCATGCCGCCCAACGGTTCGTCCATCACGGGACAGGTTTTCTGTGCGGCGATTGCGGCAGCATCGGCAAGCGTCGATTTGAAAACGCCCTCGCGGACTTGTTCCCCTTTGGCGCTGTAGTACTTGGTGAGGTACTGGTCGGGTGAGGCTTCGACTTTCTTGGTACAGCCGGCACAGCAGACGAAGAGTGACTTGTCACCGATTGTGATTTTGGGCGGCTTGCCCATCGAGCCGAGCGGTTGACCGCTGACGGGGCATGTGGCTTGGAGGCTGATGAGGAGTTCATCAGAGAGCTTACCGCTGGCGAGTTTGCCCATCGCGTGGAATACCAGAGGCTGGTTTCCGATGTTGGTGATCTCGACGTTCATGTGCAACGGTCGATCAACGACTTTGGAAAGGTCGACGCCGACTCCAATCGCGAGATTCTTGAGCGTTTTGAGTTGGTAGGTGTATTCCTTCTCGCTGTCGCCGACTCGAAGTTTCAGTGTACCGCTCGCATCGGGCGGAGCGATGGGTTGATCGTTCTTGCCAAGAATCATGAACATGATGCCTTTGTCGGCGATCACCGTTTCGACTCGGCGGTCGCCAACGGTTTGCACAGTGCCACCGTGTGGGCCAGTTGCCGCAGTGGCGTGGCTGTGGCCAGCGTGGTCGTGTCCGGAGTGGATGTCCTGCGCGGTCGCGAGTTGGGGCGACGCGAACAGTGTGGCGGCGACAATTGCAGTGAGAATGCGAAGTTTCATTGATATAGTTCTTAGAAAAAAGTGATGGTGCAGGGTGATGAACGTGGGGCTACTGATTCAACTTGGCGAGGTACTTGTCTGGGTCGGCGAGCAGTTTGTCTTTGCAGCCGTCGCAGCAAATCCACACTGACTTGCCGTTCACGTCGACCTTTTCGGGTGCTCCCATTGTTCCCAGCATCTCACCGCTGACGGGGCACATGTGTTGGGCCATGGCGGACTTGTAGTCTTCCGGCGAAAGCTCTTTCAAACCGGGCATCATCTTGGCCATCGGCGAATCGGCGTCGACGGCGGCATGATCCCCGTGACCGTGATTGGCATGGTCGCCATGGTCATGGCCTGCGTGATCCTCGGCCGTGTCGCTGGCGGGAGTCGCGGATGGCGTCACGGGATCGGATTCGGGCGAGCTGCAGCCGTAAATGCCGAGAATGAGCAGCCCGCCGAGTAGAAACGGGATGAATTTCGTGAGTCGCATGGGGTCTTGCCTTCGCGGATGAGGAGGGCGAATTTTCGATTGACGTGCATTTGGATACTTGGGCGGTCGCTTTCTTCACGCGATGCGGAAAGAATTCTGCAAATTCACTGAAATGCGTGAAGAAACACGTAACTCGGGCATCAAAAACACATCAGCAGAAGCGTCTCCCAGAGAATGAGCGGGTTATGTCAACCAACGATTGCAAAACAGTGCAGCCATATCTGTCGGCTTATCACGACGACGAGCTTGCGGCTGGACAAGCGGCAACGGTGGCGAAACACGTTGAGTCATGCGAATCGTGTGCGGCAGAGCTGAGTTCGTTCAGGTCAATCGGGTCGAATTTCGCTCAAACGCCCATCCCTGCAAAGCCGTCTAATCTGTGGCAGCGAATTGAGCGTGAATCGCCGACGGCCGTTGAGCCGGTGACCTTGTCGCGACGGTTTAGCGTTTGGATTCGCGAGTCGCCGTACGGCGCGGGGCTGGTGTCGTTGGCCGCGTCGATTCTGTTGTTGCTCGGTTTTGGCCTTTGGTACGGCGGCGATCAGGGTAGCGTAAATAACACTGCCGGCGGCATGGCGATGCATTCGCACGAAGGCGAAGAAGGCATGTCAGCTGACCACATGCTCGAGTTCGCTGGGGTGATGGATGACTATTTACAGAAGTTGCCCAACGACCCTGACGCAGCGGAACAGATGCTGCTTACCAAGTACGACGGTGAGAAAGTCGACGCGGACGGAGCAGTGAAGTTGGTCGGCTATCGACCGATCGTCTCGGGCGGATTGCCAGAGGGTTATTCGTTGGCATCAACCAGCGTCTTGAAGATGCCTTGTTGCACGTGCGTAAAGGCGGTCTGCAAACGCAACGACGGTTCGACGTTGGTTCTATTTGAACACGACGACGAAGAGACCGCTTGGTTTGGCGATCGCCACCAAAGCATGGCAACGTGCGGCGACAAAGACTGCTGCCTAGTCGATCTCGATTCCAGCATCGCGGCAACTTGGAAGCAAGGCACTCGAAGCGTCACCGCCGTCGGCGTTCGCGACCAAGATGAAGTGGCGAAGCTGGTGACTTGGTTGGGGAAGTTGAGAGTCGACAGTTGAGGGTCGACAGTAAAGCGTCCGACCATCCAAACTTCCATCTGACAAACCCTCAACTCTCAACGATAAACTTTCAACTAATCTCATGAACGAATTCTTCAAACAACACCGCGGGAAACTCTGGATTGCACAAGCGGTGGCGTTTGTGCTGCTCGGTGTCTTCGTCGCTTCATGGTTTGGCGGCGGATCGGATGAGCCGAAAGTGTCCTCGAATTCCGGTACGTCGAATTCGGAGGCCATGCAAGGGAAACCGACGATTTGGACTTGCTCGATGCATCCGCAAATCCGTCGCGATGGTCCGGGCAGTTGTCCGATCTGTGGGATGGACTTGGTTCCAGTGAGAGAATCGGCCGACGGTGTTCGCACCGTTTCGATCAGCTCTGAGATCAAGAGCCTAATGAACGTTCAGGTCAGCCCCGTCCGTCGGCAATACGTGACGGCCGATGTTCGGATGGTGGGCAAGATCGAGTACGACGAAACACGACTTGCCCACATCACGGCTTGGGTTCCCGGCAGGCTCGAACGCATGTTCGTTGACTATACGGGCGTCGAAGTCAACAAGGGCGACCACATGGTGCAAATCTACAGCGAGGCACTCTACACCGCACAGGAAGAGTTGCTTGCCGCCGCTCGGCGGGACCGGCCGCAAAGCTCATCGCGTTTCATCGAACCACTCGATCTTGCCGAATCCGCTCGCGAGAAGTTGCGGTTGCTGGGACTGACGCCAGAACAGGTTCAGACAATCGAGCAACGTGGTAAGTCATCCGAAACCGTAACGATCTATTCGCCGGTTGGCGGCGTGGTCGTCGGCAAGATGAAACAAGAAGGTGATCGCGTACAGACCGGCGACCGAATCTACACTGTCGCTGATTTGAACCACTTGTGGGTTCAGATGGATGCTTACGAATCGGACCTAGCTTGGTTGCGGTACGGGCAAGACGTCGAGTTCACGACGGAAGCTTATCCGGGCGAGGTTTTTCATGGTCGCATCGCGTTCATCGACCCGGTGTTGAACAAAGACACACGAACGGTGAAGGTTCGCGTGAACGTCAGCAACGATGACGGCCGACTGAAGCCGGAGATGTTCGTGCGGGCGATCGTGAAGAGCAACGTCGCGGCGGGCGGCCGAGTGCTTGATGCGTCGTTGGCTGGAAAGTGGATCAGCCCGATGCATCCGGAGATCGTGAAAGATCAACCGGGCGACTGCGACATTTGCGGGATGCCATTGGTGCGGGCCGAATCATTGGGCTATGTCACTGCGGAACCGACCAATGCTGCGAAGCCGTTGATCGTACCGACGTCAGCCGTGTTGCTAACCGGTACACGAGCGATCGTCTACGTTCAGATTCCCGACGCAGACAAGCCGACTTATGAAGGTCGCGAGATTGTGATCGGTCCGCGAGCAGGTGACTTCTATCTGGTGAAGTCCGGTCTCAACGAAGGCGACCTCGTTGTGACCAACGGAAACTTCAAGCTCGACAGTGCGCTGCAGATTTCTGCGAAGCCCTCGATGATGACACCTCAAGGTGGCGGCGGCGGTGGACACAACCACGGCGGTATGGAAATGCCAAAGGCAGACGAAGGTGTCACGATGCCCGCGAGTCCGATGGAGTTGGTGGCAGCGGTACGTGATGCGATGCAGGGCATTGTTGAGCAATACAAAACGATTCAAGAAAAGGTCGAAGCAGCGAACCTCGCAGAGATTCGTGCCGGCTACGACGAGTTGGGTAAAGCGGTCGAGGCGGTGCCGGCGGACTTGATCGGTCCTCCGATGCGACCGCAGTGGTTCGAGATTGCGATGTTATTGAGGAACGACGTCACCGAAGGTCGCGAAGTGGATTCCATGCGTGAAGCCGATCGTGTGTTCGCGTTGACTCGCCAGCACGTCGATCAAATGAAGGTTCAGTTCCCGCTGCCGATGTCTCACGACGAAATGCAGATGCCAGCCATGACAAACATGGACGCTCCGCCAGAAGTGACTCAGCAATTGAACGGCTTTGTCGGTCCCTACTTGGGAGTTGGCAAGGCGCTCGCGGCCGACGATCTGGAGGCTGCGAAGCAAGCCGTCGATCCGTTGCATCAGCGATTGGCTTCCTTGCTGCCAATCGTCTCTGAGTCCAAAGCGGTCGAAATGTGGAGCAAAGAGAAACGCGACTTGTCCGAGATCGTCGCAAGAATGCAGAAAGCAAACGACCTCGCCGCGTTGCGGAGCGGATTCGCGTTGCTGTCTGAGCAGATGCTGAGCCTGGAGCGGATGTTCGGCCTTCCCACCGACGCGGCTCTTTACGAACTGCATTGCCCGATGGCGTTTGAGGGACGTGGTGCATCGTGGATTCAGTCTGACGATGCAGTTCGCAATCCGTACTACGGCCCGTCGATGCTGAAGTGTGTGGACCGAGTTGAGAGTTTAGGGTCGAGAGTTGAGAGCAAGGGGAGGGAATAGACGTCCATGTTTGGTTTTGAAAAGCTTGATGTCTGGCAAAAGTCAGTTGATTTGGCCGACGAAGTATATCGTTTTACTCGTGACTTTCCCGACTATGAGAAGTTTGGTTTGGCGAATCAGATGCGTCGCGCGGCAGTTTCGGTGTCGTCGAATATCGCCGAGGGCAGTGGTCGCGAATCAAAAAAGGATTTCTCTCGGTTTCTTCAGATTGCCTACGGATCTGTCATGGAGGTCGTGTCGCAACTTCATATCGCTCAACGGCAAGAGTTCATTCCGAAAGAAGATGCACGGAAGCTGTATCAGGATTGCGAAGAAATTGCACGGATGATTAGCGGCCTGAAACGTAGCCTGGGCGTCTAAGTATGCCTAGCTCTCAACTCTCAACTACCGACTCTCAACTAGACGAAGCGAAGCGGAGCCTGCTCGGCCGGTTGATCTGGTTCTGCCTGACCAATAAGCTCGTTGTGTTGTTGCTGGTCATTGCCACGCTAGGCTGGGGCGTCATGGTCGCGCCATTCGACTGGGACACCGGCGCATTGCCTCGCAATCCCGTTCCCGTCGACGCGATTCCCGACATTGGCGAGAACCAACAAATCGTGTTCACGCAGTGGATGGGTCGCAGCCCACAGGACGTCGAGGACCAGATCGGTTATCCGTTGACGGTTGCGCTGTTGGGCATTCCCGAAGTCAAGACGATCCGCAGCTATTCGATGTTCGGCTTCTCGTCGATTTACATCATCTTCGGCGAAGACGCAGACTTCTATTGGTCGCGAACGCGAGTGCTGGAAAAGCTGAACAGCTTGCCGGCTGGTACCTTGCCCGATGGCGTGCAACCGACTCTCGGACCGGACGCGACAGCATTGGGGCAGATTTATCTTTACACGCTTGAGGGCCGCGATCCCGACGGCAACCCGACCGGCGGTTGGGACTTGCGAGAGCTGCGAACGATTCAAGATTACTACGTTCGCTACTCTTTGACTTCAGCGGAAGGGATCAGTGAAGTCGCGTCGATCGGCGGATTCGTTCAGGAATACCAAATCGACGTTGATCCCGATGCGATGCGGGCCGCTGGAGTGACGCTTGCGAAGGTGTTCGAGTCGATCCGCATGACGAACGTTGATGTGGGAGCTCGGACGATCGAACTGAACAAGGCGGAATACGTCATCCGCGGTCTTGGCTTCATCGAGAACATCGAAGACATCGAAAAGACGGTCGTAAAAGTGACGGACAACGTGCCGATCACGGTGGCCGACGTGGCCAACGTGTCACTCGGGCCGGTTCTCCGACGTGGTGCGCTCGATAAGGCCGGTGCCGAAGCCGTCGGCGGAGTCGCGGTCGTGCGTTACGGATACAACCCGCTGGCAGCGATCAAGAACATCAAACAGCGTATCAAGGAAGTTTCGCCGGGCCTGCCGACGAAGGTGCTTGTCGATTACACAAAGACGTCGGCCGATGAAGTTGAGCAGTGGGTTGAGAGTTTAGGGTTGAGAGTTGAGAGTTCCGAAGACATCGTCACTTCACTCTCTCAACCCTCGACTCTCAACACTCAACTCGTCAAGCATCTTCGTAGCATGCCCCAAGAACAGTGGCCGACATGGATTACGACCAGTCAAGTCGCGGTCGTGCCATTCTACGATCGCACGGGCTTGATTTATGAGACGCTAGGCACGCTGAACACAGCGCTCTTTGAAGAAATCCTCGTGACAATCATCGTGATCCTGGTGATGGTCGTCCACCTACGCAGTTCGTTCCTGATCAGCGCTTTATTGCCGCTGGCGGTGTTGATGTGCTTCATCGCCATGAAGACGTTTGGCGTGGACGCAAACATCGTGGCGTTGTCCGGCATCGCGATTGCGATCGGGACGATGGTCGATATGGGGATTATTCTCACCGAGAACATTCTCAAATACCTGGATGAAGCTGCGCCCGAAGACGACAAAATGACGGTGATCTTCAAGGCGGCTCACGAAGTCGCCGGTGCGGTGCTGACCGCCGTGACAACGACCGTGGTCAGTTTTCTGCCAGTATTCACGATGATCGGTGCGGAAGGAAAGCTGTTTCGTCCGCTCGCATTCACCAAGACGTTTGCACTCGCGGCATCCGTCATTGTGGCGCTGACAATCATTCCGCCAGCCGCCCACGTGTTGATGGGCGGGCGCATTGAGTCAAAGAGTTTGCGTCGCGGGGCTTGGTTCGCGTTACTGATTCTCGGTCTTGCCGCGTCGATGCTGCTGACATGGTGGGTCGGTGCAATCTTGATCGTGCTGTCCGCATACAAACTGTACGAAGAACGGATTCCTGAGCGTTACCACCGTTTCGGACCGTACGCGGCCAGTGCACTCGCGGCGATAGTCGTCGGTGTTCTGCTGACTCAGGAGTGGTTGCCGCTGGGGCCGCAGAAAGGTTTGCTGCTGAATCTTCTGTTCGCTGGCGGATTGATTGGCGGCATCCTCGGTTTCTTTACTGTCTTTCAACGGTTCCTGTACGAACCGATCCTGCGTTGGTGCCTGAATCACAAGCTCGCGTTTCTCTGCTTGCCAACTGCGATCCTACTGTTCGGCGGATCGGCTTGGTTGGGTTTCGACAAGGTCTTCGGTTTCGTCCCCAAGACGCTCTCGATGGTTGGCGTTTCTGATTCGACTGTTCGGGAGTCCGGTCCTTGGAGAACAGCAACCGGCGTGCTACCGGGACTCGGCAAAGAATTCATGCCGCCGCTCGATGAAGGTTCGTTTCTCTACATGCCCACCACGATGCCTCACGCTTCGATCGGTGAAGCGATGGACGTGTTGCAGTTGCAGAATCAATTGCTCGTCTCGATCCCCGAAGTCGAATCGGTCGTCGGCAAGATTGGTCGCGCCGACACGCCGCTTGATCCGGCACCCGTGTCGATGATCGAAACCTACATCACCTACAAGTCGGAATACAAAACCGACGA
This sequence comes from Stieleria sedimenti, assembly GCF_025060895.1. Taxonomy (GTDB): domain Bacteria; phylum Planctomycetota; class Planctomycetia; order Pirellulales; family Pirellulaceae; genus Stieleria; species Stieleria sedimenti. The sequence goes on from NZ_JANZKV010000004.1 coordinate 35,900, forward strand.
AGACGGTCACCGGCTGAACTTCCGCTATGACACGGAAGGAAACGAGTATGTCCGCGACGACGACGGTGAGCTGATCCTTGATCCCACCGGTCGTCCGTTCCGGCAATGGCGAGACGAAATACGCACGCCTGACGACATTTGGCAAGCGATCACGACGGCGGCCCAGATTCCAGGCACGACGTCCGCCCCTAAATTGCAGCCGATCGCGGCTCGGATCGTGATGCTGCAAAGCGGCATGCGTGCGCCGATGGGAATGAAGGTGAAAGGCCCGGACCTGGAGACGATCGAGCGGGTTGCGCTGGAATTGGAATCGCTGTTGAAGCAGATTCCAACGGTCCAATCGTCAGCCGTCATCGCTGACCGCATCGTCGGCAAGCCGTACTTGGAGATCGACATCGACCGTGACGCGATCAAGCGATACGGACTGCATATTCGCAGCGTGCAGGACGTGATCGAGGTTGCGATTGGCGGCCGGCAGATTACGAAGACAGTCGAAGGCCGTGAGCGTTTCCCAGTGCGAGTTCGTTACGCCCGCGAACTGCGGGACGATCTCGAATCGCTCGAACGGATTCTGGTCCCAACGCCGATGGGATCGCAGATTCCGCTCGGACAACTCGCAGACATTCGTTACACGCGCGGCCCGCAGGTCATCAAGAGCGAAGACACGTTCTTGCTCGGATACGTGCTATTCGACAAGAAGCCCGGTGAGGCGGAAGTCGACGTTGTCGAAGATGCTCAAGCGTTCCTGCAATCGAAAATCGACTCGGGCGAGTTCACGCTGCCAGCCGGAGTCACCTACACGTTCGCGGGCAACTACGAAAACCAAATCCGATCGCAAAAAACGTTGGCAATCGTTTTGCCACTCGCGCTCGGGATCATCTTCTTGATTCTGTACCTGCAATTCAAATCAGCCATCACAACATCGCTAGTCTTCAGTGGCATTCTGATCGCGTGGGCGGGCGGTTTCATCATGCTGTGGTTGTACGGGACCGAATGGTTCCTCGATTTCAGTTTAATCGGCACAAACATGCGTGAGCTGTTCCAAGTCAAAACGATTAACCTCAGTGTCGCGGTCTGGGTCGGATTCCTAGCCCTGTTCGGTATCGCCAGCGACGACGGCGTCGTGATCGCATCGTACCTTGACGAAAGCTTCCGCAAGGATCGCATCGAGAACGCCCAGCACGCTCGCGAAGCCACTGTGGCTGCGGGTCTGCGTCGCGTTCGACCGTGTTTAATGACCACGGCGACGACAATCCTGGCATTGATTCCAATCCTGACATCGACCGGCCGTGGCAGCGACATTATGGTGCCGATGGCGATCCCCAGCTTCGGCGGCATGGTCATCGCAATCATCACGATGTTCATCGTGCCGGTTTTGTATTGCAGTGCGATGGAGTGGAAGTTGCGGCTGGGTATCCGAGACGAACGCTTTGCAGAGAACGCATAAACCAACATCATGCAAATAGTCACCAAAACCAAGTCGATCGTCTCGGCGATCAGATTCAACTGGCAAGTTCAATCGTTGCCGGATCGCGTTTATCTTTTGCAAGTGATGCTTCCGGCGATGGCGAGGATGAAACCCGCCAATGTCCTGCTTGCCGGAACACGTCGCTACACGCGGCGGTATCCGGAAGCTTTCGACCGTCAGATGACGGCGGTTTGGACGATCGACTTCGATCGGTCGGCGGCGCGTTTTGGCAACGGCCAACTTCACCGCACGGGCGACATTTGCGAAGTCGACCGAGTCTTTCGCGGTGTACGCTTCGACATGATCCACATCAACGGACTCTTGGGCTTCGGAGTCGATACGCCAGAAAGTGTCCGTGACATGATCACGGCATGCCATCAGGCTCTACTACCCAGCGGCCACCTGATGCTCGGTTGGGACGCCGACCGAACGCCCGATCCGACCCACAACGAAGACATCACATTACGCTTTGAGCACACCGGATTCCTTGACGCCCCCGCGCGCCACAACGTTACCGGCATCGAAGGCCACGACCACGTCTTTGATTGGTTTCGACGCGGTGATTAGGAAGAAACAAACACGATGTGATGCGGTAATTCGCTCAGTTTCGGCCAACCTGGACGGTCGGGCGCGATGGATTGAGCTTTACATTTACGCCATCGCGACCGATAATAGTGCCATGTTTCAAGCATCGCTTCGCATTTTGATGATCGCCACCGTGTTGGGCTGCCCAGCACTGGGTGGTCGCTGCTGCGATGCTGGGAGAACGGACGTTACCGCCGAAAGCCCGGCGGTCGGTGCTTGCGAATCTTGCTGCTGCCACGATTCGCAGTCACCGGAACCTGCTTGCCCGTCTGAGGGCGGCGAATGCCACGATTGCTTCTGTGCGGGTGCTTTGCCAATTGGGCCTAGCATCTTGGATTCGCTTTCGTTCCACGAGGTTTCGTTTGATTTTGTTGTTTTGACGTCGGCTTCAAAACTGTCCTCTTCGCATCGTACTTCTACTCGGCTCGATGTCTGCCAGTGGCCGCCGACAACCGGCGAACGATTGGCCACTCTCTGCACTCTGCTGATCTAGCAGACGACTTTCCCACGCATTTGACGAGCGGATCGTCAAATCCCTGAGCGGGTTGCTGCGCGCATGTTGCGCGGGTGATCGCTCGATCTTTGAAAGTCGAAAACGTTTGAGTGTGCCCGTATGTCTACAACTCTTGATAAGCCGGAAGTCGATGCGCCGGCGACCAAACAGCCGATGCCAAACGGCGTCGCGGAGGCCGAGCGAAACGAAGCGGTGGACCCGCAGCCGAACATGGTCGCAACGATTCTTGGATGGATTCCGTCTGTCGTCGTGCTCGGCTTGCTGGCCGGCATCGGGTGGTACGGGCATCACAACGATTGGAAGCTGCCCTCGTACAGCTCGATTGCGACGACGGAGGTGGCGTCGGGGCCGAAGTGGTGCGACAGCCACGGCGTGCCGGAAGATGACTGCGTCGTTTGCGATCCGTCGCTGCTTGAATCACCGCCAGAACTAACGTTCTGCAACGAACACGGTGTCCATGGTTGCGTGCTTCATCATCCTGAATTGGCACAAACCAAAACGGCGGTCGATGTGACCGACGCGGACTTGCAAAGAGCCGCCGAGGCGTTGGCGTTGATACCACGAGCGGAGAACCTGCCGCTGAGCAGTTCGGCGGGTTCGCGGATTCAATTCGCCTCGATCGAAGCGATGAACAAAGCGGGCGTGGACGTAGAACCAGTGACGCGAGCGAGCATCACCGAGTCGATCGAAGCGGCGGGCGAGATTCAATACGACGCGACCAAGACGGCCCAAGTGTCGCCTTCGGCCGACGGCATTGTTCGCAAGGTTTTGGTCAACGTTGGCGACTGGGTCAAAATCGGCGATGTGTTGGCGGTGGTCGATTCCAAAGACATCGGACGGCTGAAGTCAGAGTTGTTGTCGGCACTGCTTGAGGAACGCCTGCAACTCGATCAACTCGCGCGTGTCGAGAAGCTTGCCCCCAGCGGCGCGGTTCCCGGTCGCCGCGTGATTGAGGTGAAGACCGATCTGCAACAAGCAACCGTTATGGTCGAACAGGCCGTGCGTGGATTTGCAAACCTGGGCGTGACCGTCGATCCCGAAACACTGCAATCGTCTAGTTTGGCCGAGACAAAACGACGGGTTCGAGCGATCGGAATGAAACAAATTGAATCGTCGACCGGTGGCGATAACCTGATCGCGGCGACTGCACCGATCGAAGGTCGCATCGTTGATCGCGAAGTCACGCTGGGCGAAGTGGTTAATCGCGGCAGCCGCATGTTCCGCATCGCGGATACACGATCGGTTTGGCTGGACCTTCGAGTGCCCGCCGAACAGGCGTCGCTGGCTCGGCTCGGATTGCCGGTTCGCTACCGAGGCGATGGCAGCCAAGTCGAACACGAAGGAACGATCACTTGGATCAGCAGCGATGTGGATTCGCAGACCCGGACGGTACGCGTTCGTGCAGAGCTACCGAACGCCGACGCTAGCCTTCGCAATGAGTCGTTTGGACGTGGTGAGATCGTGCTGCGGCAAGAACTGGCGGCGATCGTCGTCCCCGAGGAATCATTGCAGTGGGATGGTTCGAGCCACGTCGTGTTTGTTCGCGACGCGAGGTTCTTTGAAAAGGATCGACAGAAGTTTTTCGTGACTCGATCAGTGCGTCCGGGCGCAAAGCAGGATGGCTTCGTCGAAATCATCGCTGGCGTGCTGCCGGGCGAAGTCGTCGCGAGCGGTGGCAGCGATGTGCTCCGCGCCCAACTCCTTCGTAGCAACTTGGGAGCCGGCTGCACCTGCGGTCACTGATTCATGCTCGAAAAACTCATCGACCTATCGCTTCGCCATCGCGTCGCCGTACTGCTCTCCGTCGTTGTACTGATTGCCGGCGGCGGCTACGCGCTCACTCAACTGGACATCGACGCGTTTCCCGACACCACCCCGGTGATGGTGCAAGTCAACACGACCGCCGCGTCGCTTTCGCCCGAAGAGATCGAACGCCAGATTACCTACAGCATCGAGCAATCGTTGAGCGGTTTACCATCGCTCGAAAACATTCGCTCGGTTTCCAAATTTGGCTTCTCGCAAGTCGTCGTCACCTTTGAAGACGGCACCGACATCTACTTCGCTCGGCAAGTCGTCGGCGAGCGATTGGCGACCGTCGAGCTACCACGAGGCGTCGGGCGGCCAGAGATGGGGCCGGTAGCGACGGGACTTGGCGAAGTCTTTCACTACGTGCTGACGTATCCCGAAGTTGACTTCCGGGCGCTACCCGAAGACGAACGGTTGCGATTGCTTACCCAGCTTCGCACGACGCACGATTGGGTTGTCAAGCCGCAACTGCGGACGGTTCCGGGCACGGCGGAGATCAACAGTTGGGGCGGCTACGAAAAACAGTTCCAGGTTCGCATCAATCCAGCGGGATTGGTGTCGCGTGGTCTGACGTTCGACGAAGTCATCACGGCATTGCAAGAAAACAATCGCAACGTCGGCGGCGGCAATATCGACCGGCTCGGCGAAATGTTGCTCGTGCAAGGATTGGGACGCACATCCAGCGAAGAACAAATCGAAGCGATTGTGATCAAATCGGTAGACGGCGTGCCGGTGCGAATCAGCGATGTCGCGAGCGTCGAAATCGGTCACGAAATTCGTCGCGGTGCGGTGTCGGCCGACGGTCGCGGCGAAGCGGTGATGGGTCTTGGTTTCATGCTGATGGGTGAGAACACGCATCAATACACCGCCGCCTTAAAGAAACGCGTCGAGGAAATCAGAACCAACCTGCCGGCCGGCATGACGTTGGTGACGATGTACGACCGAACCGAACTGGTCGACTCGGTGATCGACACAGTTCGCAAGAACCTATTTGAAGGCGGCCTGCTGGTGGTCGCGGTGCTGTTCCTGTTCCTTGGTAACTTAAGAGCCGGTTTGATCGTCGCGTTGGCGATCCCGCTGTCGATGTTGTTCGCGTTCACGGGCATGTGGCGGTTCGGCATCGCGGCCAGCTTGCTCAGTCTGGGGGCAATCGACTTTGGTTTGGTTGTCGATAGCAGCGTCGTGATGGTCGAGAACTGCGTCCGGCATTTGAGTCTGGCAAACCCGCTCGGCCGCAGTCGACTCGAACGCATCCGCGACGCAGCGGTCGAAGTTCGCGGGCCGACGATGTTCGGCGAGCTGATCATCATGATTGTGTACCTGCCGATCCTGACGCTCGAAGGGGTCGAGGGCAAAATGTTTCGACCGATGGCGTTGACGGTCATCTTCGCGCTTGCCGGTTCGATGCTGTTGTCGATGACGCTGATGCCGGTGCTGGCCAGTTTGCTGTTGCCCAAGAAGATCAGTCATCGCGAACCGCTGCTGGTGCGAATACTTAAACTCATCTACCGACCAATCTTGCATTTCACGATGCACCAACGGATCGCTGTGATCGGTTTTGCGTTGGCGGTGCTGGTCGTCGCGTTTGGAATGATTGCGCCCAACCTTGGCACCGAGTTCATGCCGCAACTGAGCGAAGGTGCGGTTGCGATCAACGTGGTGCGATTGGCCGGGACGGAGCTGGACGATTCGATCCAGTTCAACACGCGAATGGAAAAGGCGTTGCTCGATGCGTTTCCGGACGAGGTCGCTCACGTTTGGAGCCGCATCGGATCAGCAGAGATTGCGACCGACCCGATGGGACTCGAATTGACCGACGTATTCATCACGCTGCGTCCGCGTTCGCAGTGGCAAAAAGCGAGCACGCAAGCCGAGCTGACTCGGTTGTTCGAGGAAACTCTTCGCGACCTGCCCGGCCAGCGACTGGCCTACACACAACCGATCAAGCTACGACTGGATGAACTCGGTACCGGCAGTCGTTCCGATATCGCGGTCAAGCTGTACGGCGACGACTTAGATGTGCTCGTTGACAAGGCCGCCGAGATCGAACGTGTGTTGTTGACCGTCAACGGTTCGGCCGACGTCGGGGCAACACAGTTGACTGGCCAACCGATGCTGCAAGTCAAAGTCCGGCAGGACGAAATTGCTCGATACGGCGTTCCGGCCAATGCGGTGTTGAACATCGTCGAAGCGATCGGCAACCGTCCGGTTGGCGATGTATTTGAAGGCCAGTTGCGATTCCCACTGACGGTTCGTTTGCCGGACGAGTACCGCGGCGACCCAGAGTCGATTCGAGCGATCCCAATCACGACTCCGCGCGGAGAGCAAATCCCGCTTGGACGACTGGCTGATGTGGATGTCACCACCGGTCCTTCGCAGATCGCTCGTGAATGGGGTCAACGCCGCGTCACGGTTTCGGTCAATGTTCGAGGCCGCGACGTCGGCAGCTTCATCGCTGAAGCACGCCGCAAGATTGACAGACAAATCGTGATGCCATCGGCTCGCTACTACGTCGAGTTCGGCGGACAATTCGAGAACATGATTCGGGCGAGACAACGTTTGATGATCGTCGTGCCCGTCGCGCTCGTGCTGATCTTTTCGTTGCTTTACATGACCTACGGAAACATCGTCGACACCGTCCGCGTCTTTACCGGCATCCCGTTCGCGTGGACCGGCGGCATCATCGCGTTGTGGCTGCGAGACATGCCGTTTTCGATCTCGGCGGCCATCGGGTTCGTTGCTCTATCCGGCGTCGCGGTGTTGGATGACATGTTATTGGTGTCGACCATCCGAGCGTTGCGACAGCGTGGACTCGGTTTGGAAAAGGCAGTCGAGGAAGCGGCACTCACTCGGTTGCGACCCGTGTTAATGACGACGCTGGTCGCCGCATTGGGATTCATCCCGATGGCGTTTAGCACGGGAATGGGCGCGGAAGTGCAACGACCGCTGGCCACGGTGGTGATCGGCGGCGTGATCAGCGCGATGGTGATGTCGTTGCTGGTCCTGCGAGTGCTCTACATGGTTTTTCAGTCGCCGATCTCGAACAACAAATTAGCCAACGAGGAAATCGTTGCCCATCAAAGCAATGGGCACGTTTGCGAACCACGCGGCGCTGATGGCGTCGCAACCGCTCCCGATCGTTTCGGGGTCGGAACCGAATGAGAAGTCTCTACACAAAGGAAATGAAAATGCGTTTGATCTATGGAATGTCGTTTGCGTTTGCTGCACTGTTGTTCGTCGGAGTGACGGGCTGCGGCAACAACGAAGCTCCAGTGACAGAGGAACCGGTCGCCGAAGTATCCACGGGCGACCACAGCGGTTGGTGGTGCGTCGAGCACGGCGTCCCCGAAGAGGAATGTCCTTTGTGCGACACCAGCTTGGTCGGCGACTTTAAGGAGAAAGGCGACTGGTGCGACGAACACAGTCGCCCCGACTCGCAGTGCTTCACCTGCAACCCAGACAACTTCGACAAGTTCGCCGCTCGCTACGAAGCCAAGTTCGGCGAACAGCCACCTCAGCCAACAGAGTAATTGATGGCGGACTGCGGATGCGAACTGGAAGCCGATAGCGATGCGCAGCGGAGTACGCTGCGCATCGTTCTGGTCATCAACGCGGCGATGTTTCTGACGGAAATGGCCATCGGGATTGTCGCCGATTCGACAGGCTTGATTGCCGATTCGCTGGACATGTTGGCCGATGCCAGTGTGTACGCGATCAGTCTGTATGCCGTCGGCCGAGCGGCACGCATCCGCCGCAGCGCGGCCACCGCTAGCGGTGTGCTGCAATTAATTTTGGGCGTCGGTGTTCTAGTCGAGGCCGCCCGTCGATTCATTGGCGGTGGCGAACCCGTTGGTCTGGCGATGATGGGCATGGGCGTCGTTGCGCTGATCGCCAACTCAATTTGTCTCCGTCTGATCGCGAAACACAAAGGTGGCGACGTCAACTTCCGCGCCTCCTACATCTTCTCGGCCAACGACGTCATCGCCAACATCGGCGTCATCGTCTCCGGGCTGATCGTCAAGCTATCCGGCTCGCAAATCCCCGACCTCGTCATCGGCATCCTGATCGCCGCCGTCGTAGTCCGCGGTGGTTGCAAAATATTGCTCGAGACGAAGCAGCAAATGATTCACCCGCCTAGTAGCAAAGGCCGCTAGTACCCCCCTCGGGTATCGGTACAATCTGACAAATGGAGCATCGCAGTGAGAGCAATGTCAAAGAGCCAATCGACGACGCAACGGTCAAGGCCGGTGCCGGCGGCGATCGCGCTGCGCTCCGCCAGATTTACGAGGCCACTGCGGATCGCGTCTTTCGCTTGATGGTGCGGATGGTCGGTCAACAGGACGCCGACGACTTAACGCAGCAAACTTTCGTCCGAGCGTTTACGAAGCTCGATCAGTTCAGCGGCGAATCGAAGTTCGAGACGTGGCTGTATCGACTGGCCACCAACGAAGCTCTGCAGCATCTACGCCGCGAGAAACATCGGCGGACCAAAGAACTGGTGGTCGAGCCGACCGCTGACCAAACCGACCACGTCGAGCAAGACGAACGAGTCGCGATGGTACGCCAGGCACTCGATCAACTCGATCCGGAACTACGGGCGATCTTCACGCTCAAAGAAGAGAGCGGTCTGTCATACCAAGAGATCGCCCAGACGCTAGACATCCCCGAAGGTACTGTTGGATCGAGGTTGAACCGGGCACGGCGTGAATTGCGGAGGTTGATAGATGGGAGTCGGGAGTGAGGGAGGAGCGAGTTGTGTTCTCCCTTCTCCTTCACCCCCCAACACCCCTACTTCTTATTGAGGGCAACCTACCGTGCGATCCAACTGGGCGATCGTGCCGGCCAATGTGGCGTCGATGCGGGCGAGTTGGGTCTCGAACATCAACAGCTCGCGGTAGGTTTCGATCAGCGTGAAAAAGTCCGTCCGTTTGCCTCGGTAGTCTGCGATCGAAAGTTTGAGTGTGTCTTCTGTTCGCGGGATGATGCGATTCTTGTAGATGGTGCGTTGCTCGACTAAGGCGTCGGCTTGAACGATCAGTCGGCGAATCTTGCCGTAAAGTTCGTCGCGTTCGGCTTCCAGGCGTCGAGTCGTGCTGCTGCGACGATGAGCTGCTTCGCGGACGCCGGCGTTAATCTTCTCTCGCCAAATCGGCAATGTTGTACCGAAACTGATGCTGAGTTGATCGTTTCCGTTGGCCACTGGGCTAAGTATGTCATGGTTGTCGCTGACCAATCCCCAGTTTAGTCCGACACTAAAGTCTGGATACTGCTGCAAGCAAGCCAAGCGTTCTCTGTCGCGGTCGCGTTGGATTTCCCATGCGAGGCCCCGTAGCTTCGGGTTGCATTGCTCGGCCAACGCGATCAATTCTTCAATTTGCTGGGGCGTGTCAGTGATACCGAGTTCATCCGTTGCTTCGGGAAGAATCCCGACGGGTTGCTGTAGCAGCGTAGCGAGGTCGGCTTGGGCAACCAGCTTTTGCCGAGCAAGCGTGATGAGCTGTTCGTCGAGTCGATCGGTTTCGAGTTGGGCACGCAATACGTCTTGTTGCGAACCGCCACTGCGATAACGCGCCTCTGCAACGTCGGTCAGGTCGGCAACGAGGTCTTTGGTTTCCTCGACGATGTCAATCGCGCGGGTTGCGAACCAGACTTCGTAGTAGGCGAGACGAACAGACTCGGTGATCTCGCGAGCAATCGCGTCAACTTCCGATTGGGCGATTTGCACTTCGCGGCTGGCGATGACCGCTTTGGTTTTCAGCTTGTCAGGAAACGGCACCATCTGGTTAATCGACATCTGGTTAGCTACCCGGCCGGCCGCGGTTTGGATGGCGTTGTCGTGCAAAGGCCAGAAGGTGTTGTTGAATGTCGGGTCGGGCAAGGCTTTGGCTTGCGGGATGACATTGGTTGCAGCAGCGACGCGTTGTCTGGCGGCGAGGACTTTGGGGTGACGTGCGAGGGCAATGCCTATGAAATACTCGACAGGCTGACCAGTTGGGGAGTTGGGAGAAGGGGAGTCTGGGAGAGGGGGAGACAGGGAGTCTGGGAGATCGGGAGTCTCGGAATTGTCATTTGTCTTGTCATCTTCATCACTCTCCGTGTCTCCTTGTCTCCCCTTCTCCGTGCCTTCCTCCTGCTCGTCTTCTTTCTCCCCACTCCCACCTTCAAACTCCCCATCTTCCTTGGGCGGATCGAGTTGCAGAAAGTCTCCGAAACTTCGTTTGCTGTCTTCCTGGGGTGGTTGAGCGAAGACGGCGGGCGATTCGATCACCACTCCGTCGTTGTAGCCGACGGGCTGTATGGAAGCAGTTTCCGGCTCGCTGAGGATTTGCTGCCAATCGACGTCGCTGGTCGCGCCCGACATCGGGGGCGAAGCGGCGACCGGATCGGCGACTTTTGCTACCTGAACACCGCGATGAGAGGCACAACCAGACGTCGACGCGGCAACCAATGCTGCTAGCAGCAATCGTTTCGCGTGGGTCGTTCTGAGTCTCAAAGAATGCCGATCCATGGCGTTCAGGTCCTAATGAGCTAAAATTGAGCTGTTAAAGTTTGTCTAACCGGTTAATTCCTATTGAACTCTTCGGCCAAATTTCCGATACAGTTCATATACCGGGCATGGGTATCTTTTTCGGAAGGTCACAGTGAGTAACTCCCCCCTAATTCGCACCGCCGTTAATCTTTGTCTGATCGCTGCAATGGTGATTCAGCCGATGGCGCTGGTGGCTGCGCAGGGAATATGTGCTCAAGGTCAGTGCTGCGAGGCCGAAACGGTCTGCCACGCTTGCAAATGCTGTGAAGTGAAAACGGACGGCGATCTGTGCGGTTGCTGTAGCGGCAATGAAGAAGGCGCCAGCAGTTGCTGCACGAAGAAAGGCGAACAATCAAAGCATGACGACCTGTTCGGTGAAATCTCCGACGTCGTGCCCGAGCCACCGAAATCCGACGACGAGAAATTGGTTCAAGACCAAGTTGCGTTGTCATCGTGCATGTGTGGCATTCGATCAGAACCGCTAGCACCGGCACCACATCGCGTACCTGTTCCTCAGGTTCGTGAATTAGTCGTGATTGCGTACTTGGATAACGTTGCATCCGAGGCTGGACTTTCAATTCGTCCAGATCAACTGATGTCACGATTGCCGATCGGCGATCACTCACCGCATTTCTCTCAGCGGTTTCTTTGCATCTGGCGCATCTAGCGTCGTCTCGATAGGAGAGCTGCGCGCTCGTAGCTCTTCGTTTTCAAGTTGGCTTTCACGCGAATGATGCTGCGCGCTCGTTCCGAATGAAGTCTTTCCAGATGCAATCCCCACGCGATTTGATCGCGTCACCAAAACAATGAACCGGTCACAGCCTGGAGGCGATGACTGGTCGATGATGCGATCCCCTCCATTGCGTCGTCGGCCAGTCACCTCTTGAGCTGACGTTCGTGGATGGAACCACAAACGCGTGCCGGAAAACGCCGCGAGAACTGTAATGAATCAGGACGAACCAATCCAACCCAACGAAGCCGACGTTGACGATAAAGTCAGCAGTGTCGATACGGATGCGCCGACCGATAGCGAGCCAGTGGAAGCGGTGGCCGAAGAAACGACCACGCCTATTGAAGCCAAGCCGACTGCACCTCAACGTGGTGACGGGATGAAATGGCTGGTGCGCACGGGTGTGCAAGCCGCGACCGTTGTAATCGTCGCCGGTCTTGTCTTTTTCTTACTCGGTGTCGCACAGCGAACGAAGTGGTTGACTGCGGATGGTTTTTCCGGCGGACAAGGTGATACCGTCGCAGAAACCGGCGGCGGCGAAGACAATCGATACATCTGCCCGATGATGTGTACGCCACCGTCGACCGAACCCGGACGATGCCCGGTGTGTGCGATGGAATTGGTCGAAGCGACTGGCGGCGGAGGCGGCGATGGAATCTCGGTCACTATCGAACCATCCGCCCGGCGATTGGTCGGTATTCAAACCGCGATGTCGAAGATGGGCGAAGTTAGTCGAACGATCCGCACTATTGGCTCGATCGACTTCGACGAAAGCCAACTGTCGACCATCAGTGCGTACATCGACGGCCGCTTGGAAAAGATGTACGCGAACTACGCTGGCGTGAAAGTCAATGAAGGCGACGACCTGGCGTTGATCTACAGCCCGCAGCTCTACACCGCACAAACCGAGTTCATCACCAGCATGAACAGCGATGGCAAGATCGGTCGCTTTCAAATCTCTGGCGGCGATCTGAACAAGATGGCACGGGAGAATTTGACGGAACTGGGCATGACGGAAAGTCAGATCGACGAGTTGGGTAGGTCGGGAAAACCAATGTCGCGTATCCGCATCAAGTCACCGCAAAGTGGAACGGTGATCGAAAAGTCAGCCGTTGAGGGCGACTATGTGAAAACGGGGGACAAGCTTTACCGTGTAGCCGACCTGAGCAGTGTTTGGTTGATGCTTGATCTGTTTCCCGACGACGCATCGGCTGTTCGTTTCGGCCAACAAGTCGAAGCGGAAATACAGTCGATGCCGGGCGAAGTATTTACGGGCCGCGTCGCTTTCATTGACCCGACCGTGAACCCGAAGACTCGAACGGTACGCGTGCGAGTCGAGATCATGAACTTTGACGGCAAACTGCGACCGGGCGACTACGCCACTGCTCGGGTGACCGTGCCAGCGATCCCAATGGACCAAGTTTACGATCCGGCACTGGCGAACAAATACATCAGCCCGATGCACCCGCAAGTCATCCGCGACGAACCGGGCAAGTGCCCGCTTTGCGATATGGATTTGGTGCCGACATCGCAGCTCGGGTTCGCATCAGAACCCCTGCCGATGCAGCAAGTCGTGACTGTGCCGCGCGACGCCGTGCTTCTAGCTGGCGAGAACAGCGTGATCTATGTCGAAACCGAACCCGGTCGTTTTGAGATTCGCCGAGTGACAGTCGGTCCCATGAATCGAAAAGAAGCGGTGATCGTCGAAGGGCTTTCGGCTGGCGAGACGGTTGCAACAGGTGGCAATTTCTTGATCGACTCACAAATGCAGCTCGCCGGAAACCCATCGTTGATGGACCCGACCAAAGCACCTAGCTATTCGCCGGGACCGCTGGAACTTCCCAATACCACTCCTGTCATGCTGGCCAGCGACGCTGGCAACACGCTTGATCGAACCTACGACGCGTACTTTGAAATCCAGTGTGCGATGGCGGCCGACCAAACGCCTCCGCCCGTTGCGTTGAACACGCTGATCGAAGGTCTCCGCGAACTGGAAATGTTGGCCAATGTTCCCGATGAAGCTCAACGCCGGTTCGCGACCGCTCGCCGCGCGGCGTCACGCATGGACGGTTCGTTGGAAACGGCTCGCGAAGCCTATCGCGGCGTCAGTCACGCGATGTTGCGAGCGGCCACGGTGGCTCGCGGGCCGAAGACGGCTGTGAAGTTGACGCACTATTACTGCCCGATGGTTCCCGGCGGCGGTGGAGACTGGATGCAGCCCGGCGGCGATTTGCAGAACCCGTATTGGGGCAGCGAGATGCTGACGTGCGGCGAAGTCGTTCGTGACATGGCGATGCCCGCGGGCATGGTTCCCTCAATCGCGCGCACGGTGCAGTAAGGAGACGAACCATGCTTAATCTCATCATTCGCTTCTGCGTCAAAGAACCTTGGCTGGTCGTCTTGCTGACGATCGGGCTAAGCGTCGCTGGCTGGGTCAGCTTTAAGTCGATTCCGATCGACGCGATTCCCAACATTGGCGAGAACCAAGTTATCGTGTTGACGCCTTGGCCGGGTCGCTCGCCAAAGGATATCGAAGACCAAGTCACCTATCCGCTGAGCGTTTCGTTGCTCGCTGTTCCCGGTGCGGAATCGGTGCGTGGCAAGAGCATGTTCGGCTACAGCTTTGTGCAGGTCACGTTCAAGGACGAAATTGACTTTTATTGGGCACGGAGTCGAGTTTCTGAGCAACTCGGTAGTGCCGCGTCACAGTTGCCCGATGGCGTTGTGCCACAACTTGGCCCGGACGCGACCGGATTGGGACAGGTTTACTACTACACGTTACAACCACCCGACGAAGGTATGGGGCTCGCAGAACTTCGCAGCATGCAAGACTTCGTCGTGAAGTACGAGTTGCAGGCGGTCGAAGGGGTCAGCGAGGTCGCGTCGATCGGCGGTTATGTTCGCCAGTATCAAATCGAAGTCGATCCCGACAAGCTTCGCTTTCACAACGTATCGCTCGACAAGTTGGCGATGGCGATCAATGGATCGAACTTGGACGTCGGTGCTAAGACAGTCGAAACGACCGGCATGGAGTTCATCGTCCGCAGCAAGGGGTTCCTCGGTACTGGCGGTGACAAAGACAAAGCGGTCGAGGACATCGAGGACACCGTCATCATGCAGCGTGACGGAGTTCCCGTTCGCGTCCGCGACATTGCCAATGTGCAGATTGGCCCAGACTTTCGTCGCGGTGCATTGGACTACAACGGAGCCGAAGCGGTTGGCGGCGTGGTCGTGATGCGATACGGCGAGAATCCTCGAGTCGTCATCGACCGCGTGAAAGCCAAGATTGCCGCGATAACGCCGTCGCTACAAGGTGTGACCATTCATGGCGTCTACGATCGCAGCGGACTGATCGACGAGACGATGGCGACGCTGACGCATGCGTTACGCGACGAGATCATCATCACGGCGATCATCATCCTCTTGTTTCTATTGCACATCCGCAGCAGTTTCGTTGTCGCGATCTGTCTGCCGGTCGCTGTGTTGATGTCGTTCATCGCGATGCGGTTCGTCGGCGTCGGAGCGAACATCATGTCGCTGGCGGGGATCGCGATCGCAATCGGAACGATGGTCGACATGGCGATCATTGTTTCGGAGAACATTTACCAGCATCTTTCGGATTGGGAGACTGGCAGCGAAGAGGAGAGAATCAAGCAACCTCGCACGGAAGTCGTCTACGAAGCCACGGTCGAAGTCGCACCGGCCGTCGTGACCGCCGTGGCGACAACCATTGTCAGTTTCTTGCCGGTCTTCTTTTTGACCGGTCGCGATTACAAGCTGTTTTCTCCGCTGGCTTACACCAAGACATTTGCGATTGCTGCAGCGATGATCGCGGCCGTCACGATTGTGCCCGCCTTGTGTCGATTAATGTTGCGGAGCAGCGTGCGTCGAAAATCGACCGCGCTGGTTGCCGCGTTGTCTCTCTCCGGATTGCTCGGTGCCGCGTCCCATTTCTTGTGGGGGTCACGACTCGCAGAGCGTTTCGGCTTGGATACTTGGATTGTGACCGTGATCGCGGGCACGATTGGGTTTATTGCCGGCTGGCAATTGCTGCGAGAGCGAATTCGGCCTATCGAGGAAATCCCGTCTAGTCGCTTCGTTCGCTGGGTCTACGCAGCCCGATTGCGACACGCCCTGAACCACAAAGCATTCGCACTTTCGTTTCCGTTGGTGCTGTTGATCATCGGCGTGGGTGCCTACGTCGGAATGCCAACCGTGCTTCGTCCGGTCGAAAAGTTCGCGAACCTGTTCGGTGCCGATCTGAATGACTTTCCCGGCTACGTCGATGCCAAGCATGTTTTTACGGGGTTGCAGAGCGACGACTGGATCGCGCTCGACGAAGGAAGCTGGTTCTACATGCCGACGCTGTACCCGGCAGCCAGTTTCTCGCAAGCGATGCAGGTATTGCAAACGCAAGATGTTTTGATCGGCCAAATTCCCGAAGTCAAAGACGTGCTGGGCAAGATTGGTCGCGTCGAATCGGCACTCGACCCCGCGCCGGCCGCGATGGTCGAAACCTATGTGATGCTCAAACCCGAAAGCGAGTGGCGAGAAGGCGTCACTGCTCGCGACGTGTGGGACGAAATCAACCGAGTCGCCACGTTGCCCGGTGTCACGCCCGCGTCGGCGTTACAACCGATCGAGGGCCGAGTCGTGATGTTGCAGTCTGGCATCAAGGCACCGATGGCCATTCGAGTTTACGGCAACGAACTCGACGAGTTGGCTGACGCGGCCATGAATGTCTCCGCTGAGCTGAAGAAGTCGCCGCTGATCAACGCCGGAACGGTAAATCCCGACATCGTTCTCGGTAAACCCTACGTCGAGTTCACCGTCGACCGCGAAGCGGCATCGCGGTACGGGATGAGTTCGTCGATGGTGAACCAAGTCATCGAAACAGCCCTCGGCGGAATGAACCTGATTAAAACGGTCGAGGGGCGAGAACGTTATCCCGTGCGGCTTCGGTACAACCGCGACCTCCGCGAACAGATCGACGGTCTGAAACGTTTGCCCGTCGTCACGCACTCGGGGGCCGTTGTGCCATTGGAAGAACTCGCAACACTGGAAACGACTTGGGGGCCGGGTGCAATCAACAGCGAAAACGGTCGACTCGTCGCTCATGTTTCTTTCATGACCAATGGCAGCAAGGGCGATTTGGAATCGGTTTCCGCGATCGAAGAACAGCTCCGCGCGGCACAGTCGCTGCCTCCGTCCGACCCGAATCGGTTATCGCTGCCAGCGGGATACTCTCTCGAGGCCGTTGGGAGCTTCCGAAATCAGATCGAAGCCAACCGGCGTTTGATGTGGATCATTCCGATGGTGATCTGCATCAATCTGATGTTGCTTTACATGGAGTTCCGAAACCTCTCGATTTCGTTGGCCGTGTTCTCCGGTATCCCCGTCGCCTTCGCTGGCGGCATGATTGCAGTGGCAACGATGGGCGTCGAACTCAATACGGCAGTTTGGGTTGGCTTCATCGCGCTGTTCGGTCTCGCGGTCGACGATGGCGTGGTGATGGCGACCTACATCCATCAACTTCTCAAGAAACGCAAAATCGAATCGGTCGAAGACATTCGCAGCGTGGTTTACGAAGCCGGGCTCAAACGCATTCGGCCATGCATGATGACCACGGTGACGACGCTTGCCGCGTTGATTCCGGTGTTAATCGCGACAGGCCGTGGTGCGGACGTTGCCCGAGCGATGGCGATTCCCGTGTTCGGCGGCATGTTGGCCGAGCCGTTCACGTCGTTCATCGTGCCAACGCTCTACTGCGGTTACCTCGAATTGAAGATGCGATTCGGATTTCAAGACGAGCTTTGGGAAGGCACCAAAGCGATGCCGGGGGAGGAACTCATGAAAGCTGCATAAAACTTTTCTTTTGACCGTGAAGGAATTCACGACTCAAGCATCCAATCAACCAACCTCACCAAGATCGACGGACCCAACGGATGGAGTCCTGACACTATTACAACGGAGTTCTCCCATGAAACGAACACTCATCATCACCGCTTTCTCACTCGCGATGTCCACGTCGGGCGTGTTTGGACAGGCGATCCAATCGCAGCACAATCACGCTGGGCACAACCACGCGATGCCCGGCATGACGCAGGCTCGCGAAGCGACGCAAGCGGGGCCGCATGGCGGCAGTTTGAAGCAAACCGGCAACCTGCAAATCGAAACGATTGTTTCACAAGGCGGACTGCAAATGTTCGTCTACGACCGCGCTGGTCAGCCGGTGTCGGTTGACCGGGGACGTGGTGCCGTGTCGGTACGAGTCGAAGGCAACGCAAAACGTTATCGCTACGACTTGTTGCCCGATGGCAAAGGAGCGTTGACCGCTCCTGTGAACTTGTCGCAAATCGCTGGCCGACAGATTGACGTCGATGTGCAATTGGTCGGTATTGCGGCCAGCACAATCTCTTTCAACGAAGTCGCCACCGTTCCGGCCAGCGAGCAACAGCTGGCAGCCGCGGCGATCGCACGACAAAAAATCTGCCCCGTCAGCGGCAAACCGCTCGGCAGCATGGGTGATCCCGTCGCAGTCGATGTCAACGGACAGAAGCTCTACGTTTGCTGTGCGGGCTGTGTGGGCACGGTCAAGTCGGACCCGGCTAAGTATGCCGCCGGTCGCCCGCAGATCACGGTCACCACAGCGACCCAAGCCGATGCAGCAGCCATTGCCGCCCAGAAAGTTTGTCCCGTCATGGACGAACCGCTCGGCGGCATGGGTACGCCGATCAAGGTGATGGTTGGTGACAAGCCGATCTATCTGTGCTGCAAGGGATGCATCAAGAAGATTCAGGCTGAGCCAGCGAAGTATTTGGCGATGGTTTATGGCAACGGCACGCAAGCCAGTGCCCAGCCTGCTGCCACGACGACGGCAAAGATCACTGTCTCGACCTCAACCCAAGCCGACGCAGCGGCCATCGCGGCCCAGAAGACCTGCCCCGTCATGGATGAACCACTTGGTGGCATGGGTATACCGATCAAGGTGATGGTCGGCGATAAGCCCATCTATCTGTGCTGCAAAGGATGCATCAAGAAGATTCAGGCCGAGCCAGCAAAGTATTTGGCAATGGTTTACGGCAGCGGTAATCAAGCGTCCGTTCCCGCAGGTACCGAACAAGTTCGGGAAGGCATCTTCAAGGTCGTTTCTGCCGATGCGCCGTTCATTGCCGCACAAAAGAAATGTCCTGTGATGGACGAACCGCTTGATGCGATGGGTGGGCCATACAAAGTCAATGCGGATGGAAAGGCGATCTACATCTGTTGCCCTGGATGCGCGAAGAAGATTGTGGCCGAGCCGCAAAAGTGGCTGGCTGTTCTAAAGTCTCAAGGAGTCGATGCTCCATTGATTCGTTAATCAACTCGGGAGCGAGAACTGCTCGCTTCCGATCTGACTCACGCGGGGGCGGTGTCGCGGCTGATTCACGCAAGTGGTGACGTCACCACGCCGTCCCTGCCTTTTTGTTTTCAACTTACGACAAGGACGTCGTCATGAAATCGCTATGGAAATACTGTGCTACCGCTGCGCTCACTCTGACCCTCTTACTGTCCGCCGGATGCCAATCGCTGCCCTGGGTGGGCAATCGAAAAGACGAACCGGCAATGACTGCTCAGCAATACGCCGAGCAAGCTGCCGCCAACATTCAATACGACACGACGGTTGCATTCGACACTGACTATCAACCGCCCGCAGCAAATTCGTTCACAACCGCTCCCACTTCAGTTTCGCAGCGTCCCTCATCGGGTGGCGGAAGCTGTTGCCACTAACGCGGGAGCACATTCTACCATGAAGTCTCAATCCACACGCTCGATACGTTGGTTGGCGTATCGAGTAGTCCGGCGTTTTGCGATCGCGAACGTCTGTCACTTCTACCGACGCTTCCAAAAGATGCTGGATTCACAATCGGACGATATATCGGCGACGATACCGCAGCCCATTCAAGTTAACTGAGCCACCAATAGCGTGGTGTCATCGAACGCCTTGCGGCCCTTGCGGAATGCCTCAATGGACGACTCAAACGCTTCAACCAGTTCCCGAGCGTTGCAGCGTTTGGCGGTGTTCATCAACTGCTCAATCCGCTCCGTTCCGTACTGTTCTTCACTCGGGTCAAACGCTTCAGTCACTCCGTCGCTAACAAGGACTAAACGGGCCGTATCGCCGAGCTGGATTGTTTCTTCGCTGTAGTAGGTATCGTCCTCGACGCCCAAAATCAGGTCGCCCACATTCAATCGCACCGGTGTTTCGCGTCCAATCTGCAAGAACGGAAATTCATGGCCTGCATTGGCGTAGGTCAGTTGTCGCCTTTTTGGGTCAACGACCAGTAGCGTCATCGTCGCAAAGTGTCCCATCATCACGTACTCGCAGTATCGCTTGTTGACATCTGTCAGAATCTGGGCGGGGCTGGACGATTTCTTTGCCGCTTCCGACACAAACGCCTTCAACAACGTCGCCGCCATCGCGGCCGGCACGCCATGACCCGACACATCCGCGACGCAAAGTAGATATTGTCCATCGGACAATGGAATCACGTCGTAGTAGTCACCGCCAACATCGTCGGCCGGCTCGAACAATTCTGCGACGTCGATTCCAACCAATCCATTCACCGTCGGTCGTAAGTTCTGTTGAATTTGACGCGCCTTTTCCATGTGAACGCGATGGTCGCGCTGAGCGTGATCCAAAGCCTCGGTCATCGAATTGATCTGATCAGCCAGATAACTCAGTTCTCGACAGCTTCGAGTACGTGCAATCACGCTTAGGTCTCCGGCCGCAACACTCCGCAGCGCCGAAACGAAACCTTGGATTGGTTTGGCGATCAATTGCCGAAGTACCGCGCTGACCACGAAGGCAGTAATCCCTCCCAGCAATAGGACTCCGAACATCTGGATCAACAACGAGCGGCGTGTTGCGCCCACAACGGCTGAACGTTTCTCTGAAATGTAGACCGTGCCCGCTGATCCAGTAAAAGACCCGACAACGAGCGCGCCGGTAGCATTTGATCTGGCGAGGGTTGAATCAACAGTCGATCGCATTGCCAGGAGCATTTCGTCGGAAGCATGCCCATGCGAGACAGCTTGGTACGGAAGCCCTCGCCAATCCGCAGCAATATGGTGACCGGGCGAATCGTCAGTATTCATTCGAGCGCAGACATTGTCGACTAGATTTTGAATCGCCTCGCCGCCGTTGGATTCAGCGACCAACAGTGATTCGTACATCGTTTTCGCTTCTTCGGTCAACGCGATCTGCTTCTCTTTCAAATGCCGATCCATCCGTACTCGGTAGTCAACGACAAGAAACAGAACGACAAATCCAAAGAGAATTGCATTGACGAGGACAAGCAGTTGCCGGCTAATCGGCAACTGATGCCATCGGTGTTTGAATGTGTCCATCATGGCACCTTAAACAGAGAAGCCGGGCGAGTGTTCAGGCTCGCCCGGCTGATGTGGGATCGAACGGAATCAGAAGCGGTTAGCTGAGTTCAGCCGATTTCGATTCCGTTGCACTTGCCGATCCTTTTCCACAGCAGGCCGCACCGACGCTGCAGCAGTACGCTCGCTTTGCACAACAGGTCGGTTTGCCTGTTGAACTGGCGATGTCGCTGGTTGCTGCGTTCGTTCCAGCGTGCTTCCCACAGCATCGTGCGTTTACCGAGCAGCAATAGGCACGCTTGGCACAACAAGTCGGTTGAGAAGTTGCGCCGGCCACTTCGTCAGTGGTTGCTGTCGGTTCCGCTTGCTTGCCACAGCACGCCGCTTGGACAGTGCAGCAGTATGCATGCTTGGCACAACACGTCGGCTCAGCCGATGCGGCGGTGCCAACATCACCAGCAGGGACCAGCGAAACGGCAAACAAAACAGCAGAGAATACAGTCGCTAACATTTTGGAAACTCCAGGATTGATGGCGCAGCCGACATCGACATGCACCGATTTGGGAACAGAGACATCTTCATTTTTGAATTGGTCTGGCTTCGCAAGTCGAAGCAGAGCCAACTGCTAAATCTGAAGACGAATGTGCCAATCAATCAGAGAGCTGGGACGAACCAACGAGACCGACCGCACGAGTGCGACCGACTCCGTCCTCCAGTCAATCCGTAAGAAGTCACTGCGGTCCAAACCGCGAGGCGTCAGATCGTTGGTGGAAGTTCTCGGCGGCAGCCAAACCGTTAATTCACACGAAGCCATCGCGGGACATTCGTGCAAAGGATCACTGTCACAGCAGCCGTGCCCGACATGCTGCGGTTGGCAGCACGCATGAAGGCAAGGCTTCGCGTCGTTTGATCCTGCTCGGGCGGCCGGTGAGGACGCCAACAGCACCGCGATCACTGCAAAAGCAGCAAACAATCGAGTGGCAGCATTGGTGTGACGACGGTTCATGGCGGACAGTTCCAAGAGCTTTCAGAGGACTCCCACTGAGGGAATCTCTTCTTTGATGCTCTTTGGATGCACGGCCCCGACGCTTCTTCACGACTTCGTGAAAAGATTTCAGGATTCTTTTCGGGGTTCGCTTCTGGTGCAAACGGCTAGCGCGTTCAGGTCGTGAAGCCACTCGGATTGCTGATCGACAAAGGCAGCTTTTAGCTGGTCCAATAAATCGTCAGAGTCGCCGATCAACGGTGAAATCTCGATCGCCAACCGTGGGTCGGGCGCGTCATGCGTCGAGTGACAGATCACGAAATGCCGTTTGGTCTCCTCCAGCATCTGCATGCTAGCGTGCCAAAGCCGATCAACAGCCTCGGAGCTGGCGGGGAGCTTGGCCGCATCGACTTGCCGCACCGCTCGCATCATCGAAGATACCTCCAGGCAGAATCTCAGCATTCGGCTCATTGCATACCGCGGTTCGCTAAATCGAAAGTAATGCAGGACCGGATAGAAATGATGCGACTCCAACAAGTCCGCCATGTTCGACGACATCGTGTATAGGTCTTGGTTGACTAACGAAGGATCGTTCCCGGTCAGATACGCTCGCAAATAGCCAAAGCTGTCGCCCGTTCGTCCGGTGCGATACTCAATTTCGTTGGCAAACTGGTTGCGACGGGCCAGGGTTGAATAGACCGAAATGACATAAGCCAACACGAGCGTAAAGAAGCTGAACCCCAAGCCGGCAGCGGTGATTGTCAAGAACTGCATTGCTGGCGTTCGCGGCACCAAGTCGCCCACACCCAGAGTGGTGATCGTGAAACCAGCGTAATACACCGCGATTGCAAAATCCGTATCCGTCGGTGTCAGTCCGGTTGCCGTGATGCCCGTGCCGAGCTGAGGCCATACGATCAGGCTGACTCCAAGCAACAGTAGCGTCGCCCAACACAACACCTGCGTCGCTATCAACGCCGGTCCGCAGTAAACCACAACTCGCGGATGAGCGAACATTCGCGTTCGGACTAAAAAGTGAAAGCCACGATTGATGCCTTTCGTGATCGGGCCAACCGTCGCACGAGGATGCAGAACTGCCATGAAGGTTTCCCAGACGCCAAGGCAGGTCACCAGAAACCCACCAGTAGTCAGGAACCAATTCATCGCGTTAATAACTCACTCGCCGTACTTCCGAAAGACTGTCATCAGCTCTTCGACCTTTTCGTCACGGTCCTTGGCACTGCCACTCTTGATCGCCTCGCTGACGCAGGATCGGATGTGCTGCTCTAGGACGATCTGGCCGACTTTGTTGAGTGCTCCCGTCGCGGCGGACAACTGCATAAGGATATCGACGCAGTATTCCTCATCCTCGATCATACGACCAACCGCTTCGACTTGTCCGATGACACGTCGAAGTCGGTTGTTGAGCTTCTTTTTCTCGTCGTCGGTCAGCATTCGTGGAGACTTTTAGTCAGGTTGGTTTCGCGGAGTTCCCGATTTTAGCCTCTAAACGGCTCCGCAGTTAGTCCGCTTCACATCATCATCTTGGGCGCAGCTTCGTACTTACCGGGGTCACCGAAACGACGAACGATTTCAGCGAATACCGCTCCCTTTTCAACCGGCTGGTCGCTGTTCATTACCAACTCATACAGATCGTCTGGCAGAACTCGCAGCACGGTCATCAATCCTTTGACCGACATCGCATAGTTCGCTCGCATTCCGCGAACTTCCTTTCGGCTCCAAATCGCGTTCATAAAATCCTCGGACATCTCCATGCCCTGCATCTTCTGTGGGTAGCCTGGCGTCGCAAATTTGTCACTTCGTGAAGCGTCGACCTGCGGGCGGCTGCTGAGATTCGCGAGGTACTGATCGACCGAAGCGTCATCGCGCATTCGCGGTCCCACTTGTTTGACCATGTGGTTCATCATGTGGTGAATCATGTGACAATGGAAAATCCAATCGCCGGGGTTGTTGGCGATGAACTCGAAGCTCGAAGCCTGAGCGACACCGACCAATTCGTTGTTGCGTGGAACCCAGGCACTCTTGGGAATGCGAGCCCCTTCGTGACTGGTCACCCAAAACGTATGCCCATGCAGGTGGATCGGATGGTGTTGCATCGGGGCGAAGTTCAACAGTCGCACACGAACACGCTCGCCATGTTTGCATACAAGCGGTGTCGTGTAGGGGCCACTCTTGCCGTTGATCGTGTGCCAATTCCAGTCCATCGACCACGAATCGCTAATCGTGTGCGTCGGCGGAATATGAAAGTTCTGAAACAGCAATCCAAAATCGCGATCCACCGGCGGGTCGAAGACTCTCTTGGGATGGACGATGAACCATCCGACTTGCCCAAACGCTTCTTGCATCGCAACATGCGAGTGATAGAAAAACGTGCCTTCTTCATGGATGTCGAACTCAAAGACCTTCGTCTTTCCAGGCTTGATGGGGTTCTGTGTCAACGTGGCGGCTCCGTCATACTGAACGGGCAGCTCAAAACCGTGCCAATGCACGAACGTATCTTCCGGCAGTTCGTTGGTGACAACGATGCGAACTCGATCGCCTTGAGTGACTTCGATCGTCGGGCCAGGCATGCTGCCGTTGTAACCGTAAACGTTCATCTTCACGCCAGGATGAAACTCTTGCTGAACTGCCATCGGCACAAGTTCAAACACCTTCACACCGTTGTCCATCTTGTAGGGCAACGTTGGGATGTCGGGAGCCTCAAATGGCGCGGGGCCATCGGAAGCCTTGCGAAACCCTGGAACCAGCTTGCCGATGTAATAGTCCGAGTCTGGATCGAGCCCGCGACTGGGTTTGAAGCGAGAGAATCCCTCGTATTCCGCGGCGACCTCAGATGAGGCCGGGATTTCAGGGCGAGCCGAGGCGTTGCCGATTGGCTGCGGCATGTTGTCGTGTTGCTTCATGCCGCTGTGCTGCATGGGCTCTTGCGCATTGGCATCGCGTCCCAGCAAATTGCCAACGAAACCAGTTGCTGCGGCGAAAGAGCCTACTTTCAAAAACTTACGACGATCTTCTGGGCTGGGCATGAGATTGAAACTGTTTGTTGTGAATGGTTTTTCGTGAAGACGAAGCGTTGATTAACGAGGTTTCGCAACCGCGTCGATATGACCTGGTGGCGTTGGCCCTGGGGCTGCCATCAAACCGCCGTGCAGCAGGTAGCCTCGGACGAGAACTTCGTTCGTGCGGACTTGTTCGAGATGTTGGACTCGGGTTAAACGTGAGTCGAAGTAATCCATCTGTGCATCCAGAACGGTCGGCCAATCAACTCGGTTCGCTTTGTAGCTTTCGAGCAATTCTTGATAGGCCAATTCGGCTTCGGGAATGATCACCCGGTCGTATTCCGTCGCGATTTGCAGTGCCGTCAGATACTGCTGGTAGACGTTGGCCATCTGCTGCTGCAGCATCAACTCGGTTCGTCGAATCTCTTCCTGTTGCCGGCGATAGTCCAGTTGGGCTTGGCGAATTGTGCCCTGGTTCCGATCAAACACAGGCAGTTCGATCGAGACTCCGGCCGCTGCCGTGGTTTCTTTGGCCTCGAAGTTGTATCCGGCTCCGCCTTCGGCAACGATGTCCGGAACCCACTCGACTTGTTCACGTCTGACGGTGACGCGGTCCGCCGCCAACTTCGCTCGGGCGGCGGCAAGTTCTGGGCTTTCCGTCAGCACCAAAGACATCGCCTCCTGATAAGAAAGCGGTTCACCTTGCGGCATCAGCTCGCCGGACACGACACCGTCGGTCAAGTCGACACCAACGATCGCAACCAACCGTCGAAATGATTCGCGGTAGTGATTCTCTGCGGACAACACGTCTAGCCTCGCCCGCTGCAACGCAATGCTCGATTTGCGAACTTGTGGACGTGTTGCTTGGCCTTGGTTGTAAAGCTCGCGTGCAGTGACAGCACCATCTTCGGCCGTTTTCAACAGCTCCTTTCGCAGCTCGACGATTTCGCGAGCCGCTAACGCTCGGAAGAAGTGAATCCGCACGTCATTGCAGACGCGGAACTGTTGAGCCATCGCGAGGTGTTCGGAGATATGAGCACGGCGCATGTATTTTTCACGACTCAATTTTAGCTTGCCGGCAGTGACAAAACGTTGACTCACTGTCATACCCTGAAACTCGCCCGGCGAATCCTTGTCGCCTTCGACATCAACTCCGATCTGTTCGCCGATGTAGTTCAGAGTCGGGTTGGGGTACAAACCTGCCTGCAATGCCTTGGCGGTCTGTGCTGAAATCTGCAGTCGAGCTTGACGGATCGTGGGATTGTTCTGAGCCGCCAGAGTCAGGAAATCATCTAGCCTGTATCCTTGGACTTCTGTTTCCGTTGGGAACGTCTCCGAGATCATTTCGCCGTCGACGTAAACGGGAGCTGGCGCGCTACCGAAGTCGCTGCCGTCGATGCGAACACCGGGAAATAGTGGCCCGCTTGGATCGAGCTGATCTAAACCGTAGGGTGCCGATGGCACAGGTGGTGGAGGCGTGAATGTGCGACCGATCGCCGAAGCCGTGTTACCAATCGAAGGCATTTGGGCACTGGCAGCGGTACAAAAAATTCCGGCAGTCGCAATGACTGATAGTCCGGACTTGAACAAAAACGATCGCACTGAAATCACTCCTTTGATCTGAGCAGCGGCATGTTGGCTTGCTTTTCAGATCGGCTAGATACCTGCGAGGGGTATGTTTGCAGTGAACTTTCTGGAAGTCATTTGCGAAAAGGGGTTCAGTTGTACGGTCTACCGAGCCTATGCGCTGGTCGCAAATCGACCAACCGGAACTATGTGAGCTTGGCTGCCCGCAATCTCAACGCATTCGCAATCACCGACACACTGCTAAAACTCATCGCTGCTGCTGCAATCATGGGGCTGAGCAACACGCCGAAGATCGGATACAGCAACCCAGCTGCGACCGGAATTCCCAGGGTGTTGTAGATGAAAGCGAAAAACAAGTTCTGACGAATGTTGCTCATCGTTTTGCGACTCAAGTTTGCCGCCGCAGCCACACCGCGAAGATCGCCACCGACAAGCGTGACACCGGCAGACTCAATCGCAACGCCCGTCCCGGTGCCCATGGCGATGCCAACGTTCGCTTCGGCAAGTGCAGGAGCGTCGTTGATCCCATCGCCACACATCGCAATTGTCTTGCCTTCCTTCTTCAGCTTGCGAACGAAATCATGCTTTTCCTTAGGCGAAACCCCAGCATGAAATTCGTCGATGCCCAGTTTGGATGCGACGGCTTTCGCGGTCGGTTCGGCATCGCCGGTCAACATCACCACTCTCAACCCCAGTTCATGCAACGTCTTTAGCGCTGCAGGCGTGCTTTGCTTGATCGGGTCAGTGATGGCGAGAAGTGCCGCCAGCTTGTTGTCGATCGCCACGAACACAACCGTCGCACCTTCGACCTGATGCGATCCCGCTTTGTCTCGCCCCGCATCAACGCCCTCGATGCCTTGTTCGTCCAACAAGTCAGCCTTGCCAATCAACACATCATGATCATCGACGCGAGCGCGAACGCCACCACCGGTGATACTATTGAATTCACTCGCCTCCACAAGCTGCAACTCATCCGCCTTCGCTCGGCGAACGACCGCCTGAGCCAACGGATGCTCGCTCTGCGATTCGACCGCCGCAGCCAACGTCAACACCTCGTTCTCATTCCAGTCACCAAACGTTTCGACGCCTGTCACTTCCGGTCGTCCCTGGGTCAGCGTGCCTGTCTTGTCGACGACAATCGTGTCAACCTTCTCCATGACTTCGAGGACTTCAGCGTTCTTGATCAGCACGCCTTCCTTCGCTCCTCGGCCAACACCCACCATCACGGACATCGGCGTCGCCAGTCCCAACGCACACGGGCAAGCAATGATCAACACCGCAACGGCCGCTACGAACGCATGAGCCAGTTGCGGCTCTGGACCAAACACCGCCCAGCCGATGAACGCGAGAATCGAACAAACGATCACCGCTGGCACAAAGTAACGCGCGACCACATCGACCAGCTTCTGAATTGGGGCGCGGCTTCGCTGAGCGTCGGCAACCATTTGCACGATACGGTTCAGAACCGTGTCCCCGCCAACACCGACGGCCTCCATCACGAGCGCACCGGTCTGGTTCAACGTTCCGCCCGTGATTTCGTCACCTTCCACCTTCTTCACCGGCATCGGCTCGCCCGTCAACATCGACTCGTCGACGCTGCTCGACCCGCTGAGAACTTTCCCATCGACCGGAACTTTCTCACCAGGACGAACTCGCAGCCGATCGCCTTTGTGGACTGAATCGAGCGAGACGTCTTCTTCGCCATCGTCTGTAATTCGGTGTGCCGTGTCGGGGGCAAGCTTCATGAGTTCGCGAATCGCTCCGCCCGTCTGCTGGCGTGCTCGCAGTTCCAACACTTGCCCAAGCAACACCAACGTGATGATCACTGCTGCCGCTTCAAAATACAGAGGTGGAACACCGTTCTCGAAGAAGGCTTCTGGGATCACACCAGGAAGCAACACGACGACCAAGCTGAAAAGATAGGCTGCTAACGTTCCCACCGCGATCAACGAGAACATGTTCAAGTTCATCGTGCGAAACGATTTGGCTCCGCGAACCAGCAGGGGCCATCCGCACCAGAACACAACCGGCGTCGCCAACGCCAACTGCAACCAGCCAAAGACGCTTTGACTCATCCAATCCGCGACCCGCAAACCCACCATCGGCCCCATCGCGATCACGAGCAATGGCATCGACAACGCAACGCCCACCCAAAAGCGAAGTTTCATGTCGGCGTACTTTTTATCTTCACCCCCGTCATCCAATGCGACGACCTTCGGCTCCAAGTCCATCCCGCAAATCGGACAATCGCCTGGCCCAACCTGCTCGATTTCAGGGTGCATAGGGCAGGTGTAGATCGCCGTCGGGTCTGCGGGCGCATCGCTCGCCTTGGTCGATGAGTGACCACTGCAGCACGAAGAAGTATCCGAGGTTTCCTCGATCTGCACCGCTGCGCCGCCACCGCAACAAGGCGAACCGCTTGATGCCTCTTTCTGTGATCGCTTCGCCAGCACCCCCGCAGGATCATCTTGGAACTTTTTCAAGCATCCGTCGCTGCAAAAAACGTAGTTCTTGCCACCAAACTCAGCCGATCGTGGACTATCCGCCGAAACGGTCATTCCACAAACCGGGTCGATCTGCGTTGACGGATCGGCGACCGGCAAGGACGTCTCGTGTTTCTTATCGTGGTCCATGATTTCTCCTGGCTGTCAAAAAGTCATTCTCCAATATACCCCATAGTGGTATGCAAGTTGCATACCGCTAATGCAGCGGCAACGGGGACGCAACAACAATTTCTAAAGGAGAAACGAATGAGTGCCGCAACCGCATCCATGAAAGAGTGCATCGAAAACTGCCAAGAATGCCAAACGACCTGTGCTGACATGCTGATCAGTCATTGCCTGTCGGAAGGTGGCGACCACGTCGAGCAAACGCACGTCGAGCTGATGCTCGATTGCATCGCTGCCTGTGCTGCCTGCGTCGACTTCATGAGCCGCAACAGCGATCACCATGTGCACTACTGCAAAGCTTGCGCAGCGATTCGCAAGGCCTGCGCCGACATCCATCGGCACCCCAGTCGTTCATCGTGTCGACGCGGGTTTCGCAGTTGCACGTTTCGCTCGGCTTGGCAAATCAAGCGATCATCTTTTTCAGTTCGTTGCCGGGGCCGGGCCGGTATGGATTCAGTCCTGCATTGAGCGTGGCCACGCTTGATGGCCGTTTGACAAACGTAGTGTCGGTACAACTTGCTCTTCTTTTTCGTCGGGCTGTGGGCCATCGCGTATCCACACGTTGGGCAATACAGCATTCCTTTCAGCAACGCGTTTTGTCGATTAATCAAACGCTTGCCGCTGCCCTGACCGTGTTCTTTGAGCATTTTTTGGACAGCGTCAAAAACATCGGGCTGGATGATCGGTTCGTGAACGTCGTCGTAGACGTTTTCCTTGTGACGAATTCTGCCGACGTACAAGACGTTGGTCAGAAGCGAATGCACCGAACACTTGTCGAACGGCCGACCGCCTTTATGGCGTCCCTTGCGAGTCAGCCAGGTTTTGTTCGCCCATCCGAGTTCTTCGAGTTTCTCAACTACCGGCAACAACGAACGCAGCTTCAAGTAGAAGTCAAATATCTCGGGAACTTTCGACTCTTCTTTTTTCTTGGATTTGCGTGACTTCAGCGGCGTCAATCGAATCAACGATTCGCCCGCCACGACGGTGGCTCGCAAGATTGCCTGTTCGCTCAATCCGCCTTCGTCGTCGGCTTGCAGTTTCCACGCGATGCGGCGATGAACGTACCTCCGATTTCGAGAGCGACATTTTTCGCCAAACAGCTTTTCGTACTTCGCCGCGAGTTGCCCGATCGTCAAATCGGACAGCTTCGCCACTTTCAATTTTGTTTCAGGACTCATTGGCAGCGTCCGACTTGTCGTTCTTCTCTGCGTCCGCTGCCGATTTCTGGTTGGCAACCTTCTCTGCATTTCGCCGGAACGCTTCGACGATTAGCTCCGCGATTTGTTTCCGTTGTTCTTCGCACAACGCCTGTGTCTCCCGTCTCGTGTCGAGACTCTCTAAACGGAGAGGCAGAGAACCGGGCGAGACACCGCCAAGCAGCATTTGACACGGCAAAAAACGCCGTAGAAACCAAAAAAAACCGGCGATCGTGTATTACACAATCGCCGGCCAATTCGTTTACCCGACAGTCAACCGAAGTTCGTTGAGAAATCTAGAGTTGAGCAACCCGGACTTGGATCCAACCGCTCTGGAGATACGGTCGATTTTTGCGGCATTGCTGTAAGTGATTGCCAGGAAACATGTTATGGCAAGGGCAGTTTCGAGAGGGTGCTCTGGGATCAACTAAGCCAGCCCGCTCCGGGGCGTCGGACGTCGGAATATGCGCTGTCTTCGGGTTATGAAGTAGAGATACTCGGCCCACCAACGCCGATCGTGCGTACCCGACGGAATGAACGGCGGTCGTCTGGCTTGTGAATGGAATTCCTCCAAATAGTCGACGGCGAAAACCCCTCACGGTATCGAATACCTTCACGTTTATCTTCAGTGAGTCACACCATGCCGCGAATGCGATATAGAAGTGCGATGCGATCACTACAGCATATATCGCAGCTTGGCGTAAGCAGCCTTCTCCTTCGCGTCTTCATCAACCGTTCTAACCAGTTCGCCAAAGCCGAACATGGTTTTTACGCGATGCGTCAGAAGTGCGCGATCGTAGGGGACGTCGCCTGAGGTCCAGTATGCTGGGCTATGGGGTGTAAGCCAACGTAATAACCGGCGATCAGAGACGCTCCAAGATGCCCAGCCATGGAACTCATGTGATGGGCACGTGCCAACGCGTTGAGCCCTTTTTCAAGGTAGGTAATGTTCAGTGAAGACGCCGTTTCGGTCAGCCCTTCATCAGCACCAGACGATTGAAACAGGACGCCGGAGATTCCCAGCCCTGAAGCAACACTTGTTGCGTATTTGACGAAATCCCTTCGGAGCATTCGAATCGGTTCGTTCATCGGATTCACTGGGTGAATTGGTTCGTCCACGCTGTTGCGGATTGACGAACGCGCGTTGAAGTCGGTGTGCGTGAACATTGTTTCTCTTGATTGTAGCGGCAATTCCACTCACAGCATGTCAGCAGACTCGCTCCCCTTTTCAATCGAGCCGCGTGAGCACGGGGATTGTTTGCTTTTCTGCATTGACGGACACTTGACCGGCAATTCTACAAGCTGTAGTATTACAGCTTGTAGAATCACGTACAATCTAAGCGAGGCATCATTGTGAAGCTTGCGGGACGACAACTGGCGGTCATGCGGCTGCTCTGGCGGCGGCGGGAAGCGACCGTGGCCGAGGTGCAACAGGCATTGGAGACAGATCCCCCACTTGCCTACTCGACGGTCGCTACCGTGTTATCGCGAATGGAACGCAAGGGGCTGATTACCCATCGCGTCGAGGATCGACAGTACTATTATCGAGCCGTCGTTTCGGAAGTCGGCGCAAACCAGTCGGTGGTCGGCGACCTAGTTGATCGAGTCTTTGGAGGAAGCCCTGCGGAATTGGTCAACCAACTCTTGGCCAGCGATCAAGTCGACGCGGACGAACTGGAACGAATCAAGCAGCTCGTCAACGAACATGCCAAACGAACAAAGAGGAAATCATGAGCATTCCGATTTGGTTCGTGATGGTGGTCTTCAGCTTTCTGCTCACCTACCTGATTCACTCGACATTGATCATCGGCGGCATTGCCTGGTCGGTTCGCAGGATACGAGGATTGCGAGTGCCGGCCTCACAAGTCTTAAGCTGGAAATTGGCGATCCTGCTGCCGCTTTTGACAACAACTGTTGTGACGTTAGCTCCATCGCTGCATCTGGGGTACCAGTACGCAGTGGGCGATTCAACACTGGGCGATTCGACAATGTCGAGCTTGGATATCGAAAAGAGACTCGCGCCCATTAAAACCACTGCCATCTCAGCAACCGATTCGACATTGCCGCACTCGGTCCCTGCAAGCGAATTCAATCACCATGCGAAGCGACTGAGCCCCGTCATGGACGACCGAAGCGTCGCCCCCATGCTCCCTCGGTTCAACTGGCAAACGCTGTCTCTAGCGATTACCGGTCTTTGGTCGGTAACCGTCGTGGTTTGCCTAGTGCGGCTCGCTATCCAGATCAAGCGACTGCGCACTCTCCGAATGAATTCCGTCCCCATTGAGTCGGCCGAGGTTCAGCGTGGGCTTATGCGAATCGCACAAAAGATGCGAATTCGGCAACCGGTTGACTTATTGGAAACAGCGAATGTCGACGGAGCCTTGACTGCTGGGATAAGGCGTCCCTTCATTTTGGTGCAAGCACAGAAGGTGGGCGACGCAAATGGCAGCCGATTGAACTCGGAATGGGACGCCCTACTCGCCCACGAATTTGCTCACATTGCAAATCGCGATGCGAAATGGAATCTTTTCGCGCGATTGGTTCAGTGTCTGTTCCCATTTCAGCTACTAAATCGTTTTGCCAGTCGGCAACTGCGAATCGCCATGGACTTCGCTGCGGATGATTCGGCTTCGCGAGTTCTTGGTGACCAACAGGGACTGATCCATTGTTTGATCCGGATGGGAGATCAAATCATTGATCAGCAAATGCATCGCTTGAAGCAATCGGGACTCGTTGCCGGAGTCGCGGCATTTCGTTCAACGCTCGGGCAGCGCGTTGAAAGGCTTCTCAGCCAAAACACTTTCAGCACAGAAGTTGCGCCGGCCACCCGGTTCAAATTGCTAACGTGTTTAACCCTACTCGCCTTAGCAGTCACAGCGCTCGTTCCACAGGCTGTTGCCGAGCGAAAACTTAACACCCCACGATATCAAACTCTTTCAAGTCAAGGAAACACGATGAAATCACAGCTTTCCGCTTTGGCAGTTCTGATCGGTTTGTCCGCACCGCTTGTCGCGGACGAGCCACAGAGCCAAAACCCCGTCCAACAGTTGGCAGAACTCAAGTCAACGCCCGACGAATTGCCAGCAGGAATCAAACGATTTAATGGCATGTTAGTCGGTCGTCTTGCTGCTAAGGATGTCGAGAAGGGGGCCTTTGTCGTCGTTGTGGATGCCATCCCGCGCGTTTGGAAAAATAGCCAAGCAGAGAACCCGAAATCCATTGTGGGTAAGTCGGTCGAGATCAAAGGAGTCTTTGGGAAGTTTCTAGACGTACTCGTAACCACACGTCCAGGCGAGACGGTTGAGTTCGAGTGCAAGCACGATGGGGATGCATTGGTCTTTCCAGGAGAACTGCTCAGGAAAGTCGCTCCCTATAAGGCGGAGGACTATCCCGTCTTGCCGGAAGCGTTTCGTGGCTTCCGAGGAGCGGTCGTCGCCGAAGTGAAAAAGAAAGATCCGGAAACTTTTGAACTGATCATCGCAGTCAAGAAAATCGCAGACGTTTGGAAGGGGAACGAAGCCAAGCAACCCGAAAGCATCGTCGGCAAAGAAATGATGCTGGCTGGTTTCTGGAACCGCAAAGAGGCTTACCACAAGCTGAACGTCGGTGATCAGATCGAAATCGGCATGCAGCATATCGGACGCCAAAGTGATCATCTGACGGTCGCGGAATTTGTGCGCCAGAGTGATCGAGCGCAGATGGAGAACATGCGTCAAGAGAGCCCCGTCGTCGGTCGATCGGATAATCCTATACAAGGTTTTCGCGGGATGATCGTGGGGCGATTGGTGAAGAAGGATGTTGAGCGGGGAACGTTTACGGTCACGGTGGATGCCGTCCCACGTGTCTGGCAAAACAATCAGTCACGTTCACCGAAATCGTTACTCGGAAACAACGTAAACGCCGAAGGTGTTCCCCCCGGCCTCCTGGACGCTCTGGTCGTCACGCGAATCGGTGAGACGATCCAATTCGGGGCGTTGCACGACGGTGGAGAGAATTTGCGAGTTGGCGAGGTGCTTCGCAAGGTTGCTCCCGTCGAAGCGGGCGACTACCCAGAACTGCCCGACGATTTCCGTGGCTTTAGCGGAATCTTGCAAGCGAAGGTCGTCAAGAAAGACGAGCAGTTGTGGGAACTGACCGCTGAAGTGACCGACGTTGTCAAAGCCTTCGAGAAGGATCGCTCGCGAATCGCCAAAAGCATTATTGGAAAGCAAGTGATGCTCAGCGGCTTCTGGAACAAGAAAGACGCCTACCACGGGATCACGGTTGGCGACCACATCGAGCTAGGCGTCGAGCATCCTCAACGACTCGGTGACCAGTTGAGCGTCATTGAAGGTGTCCGCAAGCTCGACAAGTGAATTCGCCTGGGATTTGATTCGTTCGCGCTGAGAACGCTTAAGGGAGAATGTATATGCTTCGATCCGTCGCCAAATCGCGAGTCTTCTATTGGCGTTTTCAGCTCTTCGCAAGCTTCGTTTTCGCACTCTGCACATTCAACATCTGCGGGACATTTTCCTGGGGTGACGAGACTCGGCCGCCCGCCAACCAGCGATATCAAACAAAGACGACAACAGAAGTTCCAGACTTCCAGCGTCATGTTGTTCCGCTTTTGGGGCGATTGGGATGCAATAGTCGTAACTGCCATGGATCCTTTCAGGGGCGTGGTGACTTTCGTCTCTCATTGTTCGGCTACGACTTCGCCATGGACCACGAGGGACTGGTCGGAGAAGCTGCCTCTACAGACGGTCGGCGGATCGATCGCGGGGCTCCAGCGAATAGTCTGATCCTGAAGAAACCGACGCTCGCGGTTGATCATGAGGGTGGCGAACGATTCACCGCTGACTCATGGGAGCACGAGTTACTTCGCCGCTGGATCCAAGCGGGCGCACCGAAGCCTGCCGCGTCTCAGGAACTCGAGCGGATTGAGTTGATCCCGAGCGAAATTCTGTTCCAGCACGAGAATGACACCGCCGGTTTGCAAGTGATCGCGACTTGGAAAAACGGCGATCAAGAAGATGTTACGCCGCTCTGCCGCTTTCGCACCAACGACGATTCGGTTGCGACCGTCTCGCGGGATGGAATCGTGAGCTCCACCGGATCGGGCGATACGCACATTATCGCGTTTTATGATAACGGAATCGCTTCGGTACCGGTGATTCGTCCTCTGTCGTCCACGGAACACCAGCCGATCAAAATCGATTCGCCGATGTCACCCATCGATCGGTTTATCGCGACCAAGCTGAACAAGCTGCGCATCACACCTTCGGCACAATGCAGTGACACTGAATTCCTCCGTCGCGTCAGCATCGATCTGACCGGAACGCTCCCTCCACCTCAGGAAGTTCGTGAGTTTCTTAGCGATCCGCGACAAGACAAAAGGGCTCGCAAAATCGATGAACTCTTAACCCGGCCTGCGTACGCAGCTTGGTGGACGAACAAGCTCTGCGATTACACCGGTTGTAACCCGCAACAGCAAGCCGAACTGGGGCAAGAACTTTCCGTTCAGTGGTACATGTGGATTTTTGCTCGCCTGGAAGAAAATGTCCCTTATGACGAATTGGTAATAAGGATCGTTTTGGCCCAAGGTCGGCATCCTCACCAATCTTACGAAGACTACGCCAAGGAAACGTCGGCTTATTTCGAGAATGATTCAAAGTCAGACTTTGCCGACCGGGAGACGATGCCTCACTACTGGACCCGTCGAAGCATGCAGGAACCCGAACGGGCCGCCGAAGCATTTGCTCACAACTTTCTGGGTGTTCGTCTGCAGTGTGCCCAATGCCACAAGCACCCGTTCGCCCAGTGGACGCAAGAGGATTATCGGGACTTCAGTCGGTTCTTTGAAACGGTGAAATTCGGTGTCCCTTCGAGCGATCTTGAGATCTACCGCGAAATGGCGAAGCGCGTCGGAGTGAATATGCGTGGTGATGACGGAGCACCAATTGGCAATGATGCGTTGAGAAGGCTTGCCAGTGGCACGGTTTATCCATGGCGGGAACTCTATATCAAACCGCGTGACCGAGTCGAGCAAGTCAATCTCTTGCGGAGTGGCAGCGTCACGCTAGAAGGCCAGGCGGATCCTCGGCAGCCGATCATGGCATGGATGAGCCAACCCGAGAATCCATGGTTCGCAAAGGCGTTCGTCAATCGCGTGTGGGCGTCGTATTTCCACAAAGGAATCGTAGACCCGCCCGATGACCTGAACCCCGCCAACCCACCCTCGCATCCTCTGTTACTCGACTGGCTGGCAGCAAGTTTTGTCGAAAACGGATACGAAATGAAATGGTTGCACCGGGAAATTGTTTCCAGCCAAGCGTATCAACGAAGCTGCAAGCCAACAGACAATACTCACAGCGACAATAAAAACTTTAGCCGAGCCGTTCCGAGAAGAATGCCAGCGGAAGTGGTTTACGACAGTGTGAAGCAAGTGGTCGCTGGCAGTGACCAGACAGATGAAGTGCGAACCGATCTCACACGGCGGGCTTCTGGCCATCTGTCGATGCGATTAGCGGGAACCTACGCGATGCAGATTTTCGGAAAGCCGGAGCGAGCAGTGAACTGCGACTGCGAAAGGAACGATCATCCCACCTTACTTCAATCGGTATTCCTTCAAAACGACCCGATCATTGAGCAACGACTGGAAAACAGCGGATGGTTGGCGGAAATCGCAGCCGCCGAATCTACCGATTCGATGCCGCCACTGATCGAGCTGATTGAAGAAGCTTGGTTGCGATCACTTTGCCGCATGCCGACCCAGGCTGAGATTCAGCGAAGTCTTGCGCATCTCAACAGCGCGGAATCGACGAGCAGCGGAATGCAAGATTTGTTGTGGGCGCTATTGAATACCAAAGAGTTCCTGCTGATCAAGTAGCGTTCAAGAAACCAATCACACAAGGAGTTTACGATGTTTGCTACACGCCGCCAGTTTCTGCAGGTGGGCTCGATCGGAACGAGCTTGACGCTTAGCGATTACCTTCGCTTCGCCAACGCTCAAGATCAGGTCGATCCAGGCCGTTCGGCGGTTCTGGTGTTCTTAGGCGGCGGACCTTCGCATCAAGACACGTTCGATATGAAGCCCAACGCTCCGGTTGAGTATCGCGGGCAATTCCAGCCGATTCGAACCTCGGTGCCCGGAGTCGAGATTTGTGAACATCTCCCCAAACTCGCTCGTCGCGCCGATCGCTACGCAATCATTCGTGGAATTTCGCACAGCCTAGCCGACCACGGTTTGGGAACACGCTATCTGATGACCGGCAACTTGCCGACGCCGGTGGTTGATTACCCGATGTACGGTTCGGTCGTCAGCAAAGAATTTCCCGCCGCTGCCGATCTGCCTTCCTTTGTTTCCATCGAACGCCCTGTTGAAGGTCCGGGTTACTTGGGTGCCGAGTATGGTCCGCTCTCCACGGGCGAAAAACCTCGTTTCGGTCAGCCCTTTCGCGTTCGAGGAATCACACTCGATGGAACGATGACGCTGGATCGATATCGCAAGCGGCGAAAGCTGGTTGACGATATTGATACGGCGTTTGCAGAGTTTGAGAACCTGGATGATTCGGTCCGTAGTCTCGATCGTTTTTCACAGCAGGCTTTTCAAATAATCAGCTCATCCAAAGCCCGTTCCGCTTTTGATTTAACGCTCGAGAACGATCGCGAAGTGGAGCGATTTGGCCGTCACGATTTTGGACAAAGTCTGTTGCTGACGACCCGCTTGATTGAAGCCGGAGTTCGTTTTGTTACTGTTCTCCTGGAAGGTTGGGATACACATCAAGATAACTTCAATCAGTTAGGACGCCAGCTACTACCCGACCTGGACCAGTCGCTGTCGGCGATGCTTGATCGCTTCGGTGAACAAGGCAGGCTCGATTCGACAGCGATCTTGGTGACCGGCGAATTCGGCAGAACGCCCAAAGTGAATAACAATGCGGGACGCGATCACTGGTCGAGGGCCATGTGCTCTCTGATGGCCGGCGGCGATGTTCGCACAGGACAATTCATTGGTGAAACCGACGACAAGGCTGCCGGTCCCAAAGGCAACGGTTTTACACCGGACGACCTAGCCGCCTCGTTCTTTCGAAACATCGGAATCGACCCCAAAACAGAATATAGCGCAAACGTCGGACGGCCGATCACGCTGATCCGGGATGGATCGACGATTCCCGGGCTGTTCACTTAGAAAGCAAAATGTTGAGTTAACCATGACAAAGACTCATGTAGCGATTGTATTCGCTTGTTTGACCTGCTTCTCGGCGCGAGCAGACGATCAGGCCCGGTGGATTGACAATTTG
The DNA here is from genome assembly GCF_025060895.1 of Stieleria sedimenti. Taxonomy (GTDB): domain Bacteria; phylum Planctomycetota; class Planctomycetia; order Pirellulales; family Pirellulaceae; genus Stieleria; species Stieleria sedimenti. The sequence goes on from NZ_JANZKV010000004.1 coordinate 74,637, forward strand.
GTAATTTCTACCAAGCCCATCGGTCCGGTGGTCTGCTCCACCAATCCCACGATTTTGAAAACAAGTTACATCGGCCCCGGGTACCAGCATTCATGGCAGGCCGAGATTGCGGAGAAAGATTCAATGGGGGCCGCGGTTGGGGATCCGGTCTGGAGATCCTTGATGCAGGCTGATTCAAACCAAGTCACCATCAACTTGGAAAATGGTGAATTCCTTGGCCGTTTATCACAATCATCGTCACTCGCTAACGACACCTCCTATCTCATTCGAGTGCGGCAACGAAGTAGCAATGGCCAATGGTCTCTATGGAGTGACTGGCATCAGCCCTTCCAAACAAAAACGGCGAATGAGGAATCTTCAGAGTAGCGCTTTCAACAGCGACTGACTTGCTGAAATGGTTGGTTTCCTCGGGTGAGTTTCCTTCTCTGGGCTAACATCGGTAATCGACTTCGTTGAAAAGTCCTTCAACTGATACTTGAGTTCCGCGGTTCGCTCGTCGTTCGTTTCGTCATCCATCATGGAAATCCTGCACTTGGCCAAAAGAGATTGCTGCCATTACGAACCCGATACTATGACAAAGGTTCGCAGAACTCGTCCGGCCTATCGTTTGGCAAGTCGCTCGATCGAACGGATCCCCAGTTCCATCTTCGTTCGAGCCGAAATATTTGCCGAATGAACGCGCATCTCCGGCGGAACAAAGCCGGCCGTGACGACCTGTTCCTCGATCCACTTCACCACGTCGTCGCCCGTCCCACGATCGTCGTCGCCCAGATCGTGATCGAGGCTGATGACCTCGACCATCCCCGTTCGAAGTAGCTCGATCGCGTCCTCGGGCCAGTACACACGATGCCAGCCCTCCGGCGTTGCCCGTTCGTCATCGAGGTAGACTTTCACGATGGTTTCTCTCGTTTGTCGACTTGGCGTGACAACGAATTCTTGTGGTAGCGGCGTCCTCGCGGTCCGGCGTTATCCAGATCGACTCAGGCCAAAGACAAGCCACCAGGGTCAAAAGTTCGCAGCCGAACAAGTGTTGTCTTGTATTGCGGATCGCAGTACAATTGAAGTTAACCAAATCTCTAAGCCACGAGAAGAACCATGCAAAAGAACAACTCGCTAATGGTGCGTCTTGATGACGAATCCAAGGCTCTACTGGCTTCTGCGGCAGAACTCCGCAAGATCAGCGTAAGCGATTACGTTCGCTCGATCGTCGTCGGCCAAGCTCGACGTGAGTTGGCCGCAGCGGGTACGAACGTGATCTCGATGACTCCCGAAGAGCAACTCGAGTTTTGGCAAGCACTGTCGAAACCGCCCAAGCTGACCAAAGCGCAGAAGCAATTAGGCAAAGTCATGCGAGGGGAGGCGTGAGCGGACCGCGTTTTCCTGAAGGATGGTCCATCGAGGTTCTCGAAAAGTCGCATCCGCGAGCAAAGTTTCAGTCAGGCAATGGTGAAGTTGACGATTGGCTGAAGAAGTCAGCATTGCAGAGCCAAAAGAAGCATCTGACGACCTCAAAAGTGCTGCTGGATGAGACTGGCAACATCGCGGGTTACTACAGCCTCGCTTTCTCGCAGATCGACTTCTCCGACTTACCAGCAGAGCTCGCAAAAAAGCTTCCCCGTCGCCAATTGCCGGTGAGTGTTTTAGCTTGGTTGGGAGTTGATCGATCGTATCAGGGCCGTGGCATTGGCGGGCGGTTGCTCGCCACAGCACTCGTCGACTGCTACCAAGCGAGCCAAACGTTTGCCTTCATTGCCGTGATTCTTGATTGCGTGGACGAGCAAGCCAAACGTTTTTACGGGCAGTTCGATTTTGAGCAGCTGCCGGGCTACCGCATGCGTTTGTACTTGCCATTCAAATCACTCGAGGCTCTCGCAACGGGCAAGTAGCATGGATTGTTTCGACTACTACCAACTCCAGCAATTTCGCCACTTTCCGCACCTGCACCACAGGCTGGATATAGTCCAACGCCATATAACCCTTTCTCCTAAAACCAATCTCTAGCGAACCGAACGAAACGGCGATCGCCCTCAGGGTTATGTAGGAGAGAACTCGGTAGGGTTAACCAAATTCTCGCGACGAGAGTCTCATCGGCCTTGCGAAAGCCGGTCTGCGTGAATGTCACGGATTAAAGGATTTGCTCGAATCTTATCTGCGGTGAGTTGGTGGTCGTAGTCGACTCGAACAAATCGAAATTGATGGTCGCGAAGAACAACGAACGACGCCCTTGGATCGCTGTCCCGAGGCTGACCAACCGAACCAACGCTACAAATGCATGGACCTTCTGGCGTGAACCAGTCGTCACCAACCTCGACATAGCTCTCGTACTTCCACTCGGATGTTTTGACATGCACGCCAGCTAAATGGCTATGACCGCAGAAGGCAAGCGACGCCGATTGTTTGATGATGCGATCAAGCTTCTTCGGAGCAAATACATCTTCTGGGAAAATCCAGTCGCTGAAATCACGCGGCATGGCGTGGAAAAGGGCGATGTTCCCGATGATTTTTGCAAGGCAACCTGATTTGATGATCTGCTGTGCAGATTGATCGCCTGCGATCTCATCGCGAACCCAACGCAATTGTTCGAGAAGGAGCGGTGACCAACACGGATCGTCCGTCGATATCGCGGCAGCATCCCAGTCACCGGTGACGATGCATTCACAGTCTTTCAGCAATTGGATGCACTCGACTGGGTTTGGACCGTAACCAACGATGTCCCCCAAACACACGATCCGTTCAATGCCCAGCGACTCAATCGCGTCCAGCACCGCCGTCAGCGCTTCTAGGTTGCCATGAACGTCGCTTATGATCGCTTGCATCAAATATCTCGGATTGGCTCGGAATGTGACGCTGTCCAAGATAGCGAGACCAATCACTAGGCCTCCAACGTCGTCGGCGACAACACTCGAATGATATCGGTTAGGCCCATTGATCGGTCGGCGGGTGACTTGCGAAGCGTGGCAACGAGGATATTGCGAAATGCCTGAGGAATAGCATCGAAGGTTGATGCTCTAAAATCCCGATGCGAGATCGTTTGCGAAAGCGACTCGTCGAAATCTTGGCCCGCATTGGGCGGTCGCCCGAACAGCAGCCAGTGGACCAACCCGCCTCTGGCGTAGATGTCTGTTTTGAAGCTGATGGAACCGAAAGCCGGGTCAATTTGCTCGGGTGCTGCGAATCCAAGCGTTCCACCGAGGACGGGCAAAGCCGATCTAGTTGAAGCCTGTGAGAATCCAAAGTCGGTGATTGTGATTCGATCTTGAGCATCGACGAGTAAGTTGCTCGGCGTCAGGTCGCCGTGGATCAGTCCGACTTGATCCACTGCTTGTATCGCCTCGCATATTTGCACGAGCCACTTGATCCATTGTTGCTCTTTTGCGTCAGAGGCATTTTGAAGTGACTGCCCATCAATCCACTTGCTGATAACGTACGGACCACCGTGTGGGGATTCGCCATATCCGAGGTAGCGAATGACACCGGGATGACTAATCTGCGACGCGATATCAATCTCGCGCTGGAACGACTGACGAGCGTCTTCGATTTGCCAGAACGCTTTGCGAAGAAATTTGACAGCTACGGTTCGGCCGTCGGATTGCATCCTGGCGAGATAGACTTTGCCAAATCCGCCGCTACCAATCAGCTTGCCAAGTACAAACTTGTTGTAGTTTACGCGAGGCAACACCGGCGGGCTGTCTGCCGCGAGTGCGGACACTTCGACGGTTGCGGATTTCGGAGCGAGTAGTTTGCGAACTCGCGACAGGCGACGACGCACGGTTCGTTCGTCGATCCCTAGCGACTCGGCTAGCTCTCGCTGCGTCTGGCCCATTAGCAAACCCTCGACGATCGCAAACAGATCGTCGGTCAGTTCTGTCTTCAACGTAGCGAGAAAAGTGTCCGCGTCGTCTTCGGCGTAGGAGCCTTCAACGATCGCAATCTCACTATTGAGTGGGAGTCTATTCTGGCCGCTGCCGCGTTTGATGGCCGACTGACGCTCAATTGATCGAGCCATCTTGCGGCGGGCGAATGTCGCTAGCAGTCGCCACAGCGAAACACTGGCACTGACTTGAATGCGACTGTGCCTCGCGGCTTCAAAGAAGCTTCCCATTGCCGACTGAACGACTTCACTCGGATCGATCGAAGACTGGTAGCGACAATTCAGTCGGCTGGCGACCAGAGCCACCAAGCGTATCGCGTAGCGGTCGAATAGGACTTTGGCGGCTCGCTCGTCGCCTGATTTCCACTCGCGCAGCAGCCAACCATCCGGACGATCCGTGATCGACTCGGAAAATTCAGACTCTTTTTCGTGGCTGGTGTCCGGTTCCAAACTCGCTTTCTCACTTCCTGGATGACACGGGGCTTCGCCACCGTGACGAAAAATTTTTTCAACGGTGGTGACACCGTTCTACTTTAGGAGACACGAAAATGACGATGGTGGTTACACAGCCCTGCATTGGGTGCAAAGACAAAGCGTGCTTACCGGTTTGCCCGGTCGAGTGCTTTCACGAAGACGAATCCATGGTCTACATCGACCCCGACGAATGCATCGACTGCGGAGCCTGCGTGCCTGAATGCCCAACCGAAGCGATTTTCTACGAAGACGATGTGCCGGACCAATGGAAAGGATTCGTCGAGATCAACGCTAAGAAGTCACAGGAATGCCCGTCGGCACATGAGTAATTGTTTCTGTCCGAACAAGAGCCGTATCGAAGATCTAGATTGCAGCCGGGAACGTTGACCACTTTTTTCCGATAGCACTCCGAGACTTCATAACCTTGAGGTCAAATAGTACAGAGACAAGAGAGACCTTTGGCCGAGATCGCCCCAGAGACCGTTTCGCCGCCGGCCGGATAGTACTTTTCCAGAGACACTCGGAGAGATCTCTCGCCGGCCAGCGTTGACGTAAGTCCTTACCAGGACTGCGGTAAAACACGAAAAAAGCCGGCGTCAGTCCATGGGACCAACGTCGGCTTGTTCGATAACCCGACGGTCGGAGTAAACCGAAGGGTCTAATTGAAGTTGCGGGAGCCGGATTCGAACCGACGACCTCGAGGTTATGAGCCTCGCGAGCTACCGGGCTGCTCCATCCCGCACCGAAGTTATCGTCGATCGCTTCTCTCGCGCCTAGCCGTTTCGATTCGAAACTCAAAAATTCTTGAAGATGAAATCGTTACCGCCGGAACTCCGCACGGCGCAAACGTTGGTCGCGCGAACAGACACGACGTGAGAAGGCGTCGGCGATGATGAATCGTCCACACGCCGCTCGCTCGTATGTTGAAAACACCAGGCCGAATGACGTCACCGCGAACGCGTCGCACATCAGGAGCGGCATTTGATGATTCGCGGTTGGCCTGAAAGTCGAACGGGCGTGGATGCGTTGCGTTTCGACCTCCCCTCGCTTCGCTCGACTCTCCTGCCAGGAGGGTGACGAAGTAGGCAGACTCGCGAAAGCGTTTACTGAAAGACTTCGACGGGCAACGTGAAAACTTTTCCGTCACCGATCCGTCCGCTCCGCGCCGCCGCAACCACTTTTTCTAACGTCTCTTCGTAACGCGAGTCGTCGACCCACATCGTGATCTCGACTTTCGGCAAAAACGCTTCGGAAAATTCCGTCTCTTGATACTCGTCCAGGTAGCTCTTCTGACGACCGTACCCTTTGACTTCGCTGACCGTGAGCGCTTCCAAGGGGGCTCGTTTGAGGGTCTCCAAAACCCGTTCGGCCAAATGGGGGCGAACGACGGCGATGATCTGTCTCACGTGATTCCCCATTGGCTTTTTTTCGTCGCGATGTATTCCACGAGTGTACCCGCTCGGATCGCGTCCCGCGCACCCCGCATCACTTTCTGGTAATACGTCAAATTGTGCAACGATAATAGTGTCGGGCCTAACATTTCACCGGCAATGAAAAGATGCCGCAAGTAGCCGCGACTGTGACGCGTGCATGTCAGGCAGTCGCACGATTTGTCTAACGGCGACGTGTCGATTTTGTGCTTCGCGTTTCGAATTTTGATCGGTCCGGTGTCGGTGAAGGCGAACCCGTTGCGGCCGTTGCGTGTCGGCATCACGCAATCGAACAGGTCGATCCCCCGAACGATGCTTTCCAACAGGTCGATCGGGCGACCGACACCCATCAAGTAGCGGGGTTTTTCGGCCGGCAACTCCGGCGTGGTCGCCGCGGTGATGCGATACATCTCCTCGGGGGTCTCGCCGACGCTGAGTCCTCCGACCGCGTAGCCTTCAAAATTCATTGACGACAACTCACGGGCGCACTGCACACGCAGTTCGACATCCAGACCGCCTTGGACGATCGCAAATTTCGCCTGGTCGGAGCGGCTGGCGTATTCCAGACAACGTTTGGCCCAACGAATTGATCGTTCCATCGCCTGCTGCACGTCGTCTCGCTCGGCCGGCAGTGCGACGACGTGGTCCAACACCATCGCGACGTCACTACCGAGCGATTCTTGAATTTCGATCGAATGTTCGGGCGTCAGATCGATCAACGCCCCGTCGATGTGGCTGCGAAAGATGACGCTATGCTCGGAAATCTTGTTGATGCCTTTCAAGCTGAAGACTTGGAACCCGCCGCTATCGGTCAGGATCGGGCCATCCCATCCCGACATGGCGTGCAACCCACCGAGGGCGCGAACGGTTTCATGCCCGGGCCGCAGCCCCAGATGATAGGTATTGCCGAGAATCATGTGTGCCCCGGTGGACGCGACATGGTCGATCGTCAGCCCCTTGACGGTCCCCTGCGTCCCGACCGGCATAAACCCCGGCGTCTCCACTGGCCCGTGGGGCGTGGTGAACGTCCCGCGACGTGCACCGGTTGCCGTGTCGGTGTGGTGGAGCTGGAAGCGGAAGGTCATGCGCAAGCGGGCTCGGTCAAGAATTCCCGATCCGAGATCTCAAATTTGAAAGGTCGAATCAATGAGAGAAAGGTCAGCCAGACGCGTTGGCGAGTGGCGCCGCGTGACGCCTTGCTGTTGCATGCGGGGTGAAGTCAACCGGCTGGCTCACGAGGCGGAGCCTCCGGGCAGTGCGTTCCCAGGCGGGAGCCTGGGAACGAGGAGGGTGATGCGAATCAATCGCCGCGCAGTTTCAACCCCAGGTCGGTCAGTTTCTCGCGGACTTCGGTCAGGCTGGTGACGCCGAAGTTCTTGCACTCGAGCAACTCGTCGCCGGTCTTGCGGAGCAATTCGCCGATCGAGTTGAGTTGCAATCGCGCCATGCACTTGCGCGCCCGGACGGAGAGGTTCAGATCGGAGATCGGTCGCTCCAGCATGGCTTGTTCGTCGGGCGACAAGTGGCTGGTATCGACCGGCGGCTCGGGAGCTTTTTTCTCGTGTGCAAATTGTCCGAGCTTGAGTCCCTTGCTGACCAACATCTCTCGGATTTCGATCAGGCTGGTTTCGCCAAAGTTCTTACTGGACAGCAGTTCGGACTCGCTGGTGCGGGTCAAATCGCCGATCGTTTCGATGCCCATCTTGGACAGACAGTTGCGGCTTCGAACGCTCAATTCGAAATTGGCGACCGGCATGTTCAGCGTTTGGGCCAAGCGATCGTTGCGACGCTGCATTTCTTCGTCGTACAGCATGTTGCCGTTGGCCGACGCGTCCTTCATGTACAGCCGGGTGCGTTCGTCATCGGGGTGCGCGTCCAAGATTCGCTTGTAGCACATCTGCGCCTTGTCGAACTCGTTGCGATCTTCATAGATCAGTCCGAGGTTGATCAGGGCACCGACACCGGTCGGGAAGGCTTTGGCCGCACGTTCGTATAAACGCAGCGCTTCTTCGTCGTTGCCCATGCGGTCATTTTCCCAGGCCAACCCGAACAGGGCACCGGCGTGGTTTTCGTCGGTCTGGACGGCGCGTTGGTACAGCGTGATCGCTTCGTCGCGACGTCCACCGACACCGGCAACGGTTGCGGCGCGTTGGTACATGTATTCGGCGGTCTGTTCGGCGGGGCCGAAGATGTCGTCGAGCAGCAACATCGCTTTTTCGATGCGACCGCTGTAACGATGCGATTCGGCGATAAAAATCTTGCACTGATCTTCGTTGTAGCCGGCCCGTTGGGCTTGTTCGTAGGTCTCGATCGCGGCATCGAAATCCTTCAGCTCGAACAGCGAGCGGGCGCAGTAGAACAGCGCCGTCGCGCTGCCATCGGCGGCGCGAAGCGTTTTCAAGGCTTCGGCGAAATGGCCCAGTAAGAACTGGCAGACCCCCATCTTTGTCTTGCCGGCCGGCGTCAGAGCCGGATCATCTTCCATTTCATTGACCGCGTCTCGAAGCTCGGCGAAATGGCCGTAGTTTTCCGCGATCATTTGCCGAATCTCGGCGACATCATTCGGTCCGAACGAATTGTTCGACAGAATGAGTTCTTTCAAGTCGACGACGTCCAGTTCGACTTCATTCATCGAGTTCAGTTCTCCTGCTCGCGGCTGCGAGCGATTGTTGTGTTGGTCCGTCGGTCCAGAAACGATTGCTGCCGCAACAGCCTCGCGTGCGAGCTGTCTGGCCGACTTTTTTGGCCCGGGCGGCGACGGGAGCTCGCCCAGCATTAAAATTTTTAGCGAAAAAAATATTTTTTGTCGAGTCGTGGCACGCCGATCGCTCTAGAAAAAGCCCACCAGAACGACGTTTTTTAACCATTAACCGGAAAAAGATCGAAAAAACTTGGCAGACTTCGCTTGGATTTGGAGATTTTTGCACGACTTTTCCGGCGATCGGTGCGGCGTGCATTCGGTCAACCGGGGCCAGATGACGTCGTCAGGATGTTTAAACGCAATACCGCTAAGTTAAC
>NZ_JANZKV010000040.1 GCF_025060895.1 Stieleria sedimenti
TTGCCCCCATCGTTTTGCCATCCCCATTTCGCCGAGCCCGCCGTCTGGCGACGGCAGCTACGCAGCATCAGCCAGTCATCGTCCGCTCGTCGCTAACAGCTACCCCCCGACCGCATCTTCCTGCAGTAATCGAGCGACCGGCGATGTCTCGCTCGCCGACTCGGACTCGTCCAATTCCGTGATCTCCATGAACGACACGCGGGCTCGATTGACGATGGCCACACTCATCTGTTGCGGGCTCTCCGGCGACTCGGCATCGATGACACTGGCATCGGCCACGGGGAAGTAATCGCGGTTGGCATGCAAAAACTCTTTGACGGTCTTGTTGGTCGTCATGTGCAACCGCCCTCGGACGATCCAACGATCGATGGCCACAACGGCGTGGAACAATTGCAGCGCGCGCCGACTGCCGATCCGTTTCTCAGCGGCCTCGTGATGGTTGCCCGCGATCCCCGCAATCATGATCTCGGGTTTGCGGACCTTGACGCTTTCGACGTGATCGATCGCTTGGCCCCGGCGATACAGGCTGGCATTGGTGCATTCCATGTAGCCGCTGATCGACTGGTTCATCACGTCGGACATCCGTCGTCCGCCCAAGTCGCAATCGGCATGGATATCAAAGCCGGTCGTCAGCAACCGAATCGCCGTGGCTGAACTCTCATCGGTCTTTCGTACCAGCGACTGGCACACGCTTAAGTTTTTTAGAAGCTCAGCTACATCGTCCATCGGAGCGCTCATCCAAGTTGATTCGGAGTTCATCGGACCGCGTTGGGATCTGACGCCAGTGCATCGGAGAACCAGTGCATCGGAGAACCAATGCTTTCGGAAAAGCGGTGCATCAGAAAAACAGCGGGTATGGTGTCAATTAGGTCATCGCTTCGACGCTTCGATCCGCTTTGCGTCAAAATGAGGGGCCAGCGTCACAGCGCCGGGGTATTGTTTCCACCAAAATCTGAATAACCCGCAGGACAACCGGCATCGGTGCGGGGGAACCGTCTGCCCCGACCGAGATCGATCGTGGTGTCGGGGGGATGGGTCTGGTTCCGGTATCGGGGGCGAGCGGGTCGAAGCGACCGCTGAGGTGGTTTTGGATAGGAATGTTCACTACAACAAGGATTGCACCGTCCCCGTAGGGTCGCCAGATAATGCGTCGCTTCCTCCGACTTTTCCTGTTTCCGCTCGTCTCGTCCCTGTTCGCGATCAGCGGATTTGCGCAGCAACCGGCTCCGATCGCACGACCGTGGCAAGTCGTCTCGTACTTCGATGACGCCCAGTTGGCGGAGAAGTCGGTCACGCATGCCGACGTCGCGGCCGACGGATCGATTTGGCTGGCCGTTTCTGACGGGCTGTATCATTACGACGGGTATCGCTGGAAACGTTACACCACCGCAGACGGTCTACCCAGCAACTATGTTCGCTGTGTACTCGTTGCCGGCGATGGCGCGCTCTGGATCGGAACGGACCGCGGCGCAGGACGCTTCGACGGTGAAACGTTTGATGGCAGCATGCTGCAGGGTCAATTGGCCGGCCCCAGCATCCGCCGCATCGTCGAAGACACCGATGGGTCGCTATGGTTTTGTTGCGACCAGTGGCCCAAGGGCGATGTCCCCGCCGGCCTGACACGCATGAAAGACGGTCAGTTTACAACCTGGCACCAGAGCGACGGATTGCCCAGCAGTTATACGTCCGACTACGTCCGAGTCTCCAGCGGTCAGCAGTTCGTCTTGACCAACCAAGGCCTTGCCGAATTCACCGACGACGGTTTCCGGCAACCGCTCAAGGACGCCGGGCTGTGGGAACAAGACACCTACGTTTGGTCTTTGGTCGAAAGTGCCCGACATGGATTGATCGTCTCCACCAACTCCCATTTCTTTCAGTTCAAAGACGGATCGTGGCGTCGCTTTCCAAATCAGATCGCGGCCCTGGTACAACCGAAACTGGTAGCGACTCGGGACGGCGAAGTCTTCACCTGCACGCCTGGACGAGGACCGGTGATCTATCGTTGGGCCGACGGGGGCTGGATGAAAACGTCTCGCCAGCTGACCGACATCACCGGTGCCAACCACTACCTGTTCGAAGACAACCAGGGTGCGGTCTGGATCGCCGGCCCGGAGCGTCTGCTCCGCTGGAACCGAGCTGAGCCGGAATGGCAGCTGCACCAAGATGTCAGCGGTCCGGTCCATCGAGACTCACAGGGCGGTGTTTGGTTCAAACAGATTCAAGGCGGTTTGGTGCGGTGGGCGTCGGATCGACCGACGCACTACCCCAACCTTGCCGGACCGATCTGCGAAGACTCCGAGGGCGTCGTCTGGGTGACGTCCGAGGAGGAACTCTATCGATGGGATCACGATGGTCTCCGACAGGTCGATTTAGCAGACCACGTGAAGCCGAAGCTGCTGGGGATCGACGGACGCGATGTGGTCTGGGTCTCCGCAACAGACACCGAACGAAACCGATTCGTGATCGGGATCGCCGGCAATCAGTTATTCGTCAAAGACATCTCGGATTTTCAAGATCGTGTTCGTGTCAGTCGCTCCTGCGCCGACCCGCATTCAGGGATTTGGGCAATCCTGGGAGCGAACAACTTTCCGCCGTTTCAACTCGTGCATTGCGATCCCGAATCGGTCACCCCCATTGCATTGCCGAACCGGGCTCAAATCAGTCATCCGCCGAATGTGACGGCGTTGGCCGACGGCTCGCTTTTTTTGTCGGGATTTTTTGGGCTGATGCGGACGACCGATCTCGGTGCGACCTGGTCCGAAGTCCCGATGCCTTCTGCGGCCATGGGCAAGCTTCGCGTGCTCGGCGGTGAAGCCTGGGTGCAATGTCGCGGCGATTTAGGCGGTCAAGCCGCGTTGGCGCGGTTCCGTGACGGCGAATGGGAAACGATGTTGGATCGTCAAGGCAAGCTCGTCGGTCAAAACGGAAGCAAGCAGCTGTTCGCATCGTCACAGGGCAAGATCCAAGTGCTGACTGCGGGCGTGGAAGACCTGCCTCCGCCGATTGCCACCACGCCTTTCGAAACTCGCGTGACCAGCGTCGTCGCGGGAGAATCCGGAGCGTTGTGGGTGGGGCTGGGCACGAGATGTTATCGCTATCGGTCCGCCACCGATCCACCGGAAACCGATATCATCGACGGCGATCAAACGCTCGGCGAAGACGAAATGCTGCGTTTGCGCGTCCGTGGTTTGGAGCGGTTCAAACCGAAGCAGCAGAAACGCTATTTCCGTGTCTCCACTCGTCTCGACGACCAGAATTGGACACCCTTTGTAACGCTCGACGAAGAGATCGTATTTCCGAGCGTTCCGCTGGGCGAACACCACGTCCGGGTGCGCGTCCAGGATGCCGCGGGGCAAATCGATCCGACACCCGCCGTGTTCCATTTCAGCGTTTTACCTGTGCCGCTGCAATCAAGAGCCTGGTTCAAACCGGTCGTGGCCATCGGTTTTGTCTCCATCCTCGCCTTGGCGCTGCTGGCGTTTTTCAATTGGGCCAGGGTCGGAAAAATGGCTCGCGATCTGGAGCGTCAAGTTGCCCGCAAGACCAGTCGAGTGGTCGCCAGCGAGCGCGAATTCAGGCTGCTGTTCGAAGACTCACAGGACGCGATTTGTTTGTTCGCCAACGACGGCACGTTGCAAAGCTGCAACGGTGTCGGGAAAGAGCTGTTGACCCAAAAAGAAAACGAAACCGCTCATCTGCGGACTCTGTTTGTGGACCAAGACGAAGCGGATCGGTTCGAGACGGAGTTGCGGAAAACCAATCATCTGCGCGGCAGCCGCTTTCGCATGCAAACCGTCGATGGCAAACCCTTTGACGCGATCGTGTCGGTCAACACACGCACCGACGCCGGCGGGAAGCAGACCGGGCATCAAGTCATCATTCGCGACATTTCCACGCTCGTCGACCTGCAGCAACAGCTCTCGGAGACCAAGAAGATGGAAGCGGTGGGCCGCATGGCCGGCGGCATCGCACATGATTTCAACAACTTCCTGGCGGTCGTGATGTACGGCGCCGAGTTCGTCCGCATCAGTGCCAAGGGCGACGCGGCGGTGGATCAAGGCGTACAGATGATCTTGGACGCCGCCGAACGCGGACGCCACTTGACCGGCCAAATCCAAACCTTCAGTCGTGCGTCGACCAACAAGATGGACATCGTCAAGACGGTCAAGGTGCTCGCGGAAATCGAACCGCTGCTGCAGGGCGTTGTCGATTCGTCGGTCGCGGTGGAGTATCACGTCGCCGAAGGACTTGACAACATTCGCGCCGACGTCAGCCAACTGGAACAGATCTTCGTCAATCTGGCAATCAACGCCTCCCACGCAATGCCCGGTGGCGGAACCCTGAGCATCCATGCGTCCAACGCGGACGTTACCGAAGATCAATTGCCGGAACTGTATCTCGATATTCCCGGCCCCTACGTAGTCATCGAAGTCGCCGACAACGGCCACGGCATGGACGCGGCGACCTGTGAACGAATCTTTGATCCCTTCTTCACGACCAAACCGCACGGCCAAGGAACCGGACTGGGATTGGCAATCGTCTACGGCATCGTCAGACAGTTTGGCGGCCAGATCTCGGTGGACAGCCGGCTTGGTCGCGGGACGCGGTTTAAAATTTTTCTTCCCGCCACGAAAGAACTCAGCGACGAGCCGGCCGCCGAATCGTCCGGCCAGGCCCCCGCCCAAGGCAACGAGACGATCTTGTTGGTCGAAGACGAACAGGCGATCCGTGATTTGGCGTGCAACTCGTTGCGACATTACGGGTACCGTGTCGTCGGCGCCGTCGACGGGTTGGACGCCAAACACAAACTGGAATCCGCCGGCGAGTTTGATCTGGTGATCTCAGACGTGCTGATGCCCGGAATGACCGGAACGGCGTTGTTGAAGTGGATCCGCAAGACGCGGCCGGATTTGGCGATCATGCTGATGACCGGTCACGCCGACGTCGGCTCCGATCAGGCGATCGACGAACTCGATGTGCCTTGTTTAAAAAAGCCGTTTCTTCCGGCGACGTTGGCCTCGCAAGTCCGTCAATTGCTCGACCGTCGGTTGGCTGCGACAGCGTCTTGAATTTTTTTCGAGAAAATTTGGTCGTCCCGATGAAGACCGTTGGTTCCATCGAGCAAAACTGAATCGACGCAATCACGCCTCCATCGTCGCTTTGCTCGGGCAACGAGCGATCTATGCTTCCGCAGATGTTTACAACGTACACCTGCGGGGTTCCCATGAGTCGTCTATCCGTCATCTTGGTCGCGTTTCTGTTCGTCGATTGCGGTCTTGCCCAGGCGCAATGGTTTGGCAATCGCTCTCGGGGGACACGTTCCGGTCGAGCCACCAGGGGGCACGCGAGTGCCAACGTGCCCAACAAGTATCGGACACCGTATCCCACCTCCACGCGTGGCATCAGCATCGGTGTGTTCAGCTATCCGGATTACAACTACCCGCGACCCGGTGCGTTTGATCCCTATCGGTTCGACAACTACGTCTACGATCCCTATCGATTCGGCAGCTTCGAAGCACCGGATCTGTTGAACGATCCCTACTTTCGCGAGCGGCACCGATACGACAGTCATTTTCCGGGGCGGCGGAAGCCGCCACTGGTGATGCAAACGCCGCAGGTGGAATTCGCAACTCCGTCACCGCGAAATCCGTGGCTGTACAAAGGCAGCCCGGAAGCGCTGCGGCATCCGGCGTCGCGAAGTCTTTCGCGGACCGAGTCGGCGCCCCAGCGGTTGATCGTCAGTCTGTCGGCGATGGAAGACGGAGAGGCATGGATCGAGTTTCTGGATCCGGACCGAGTCGACGACTTGGTCGCCCAGGGTGACACACCCGAACTGCGAGAATTGCTTTCGCACTACGACGGGATCCTCAACAGCCCGGCGCTGAAATCCATCGCCACCGCGCCCGGATTCGAAGCGACCCGGCGACTGCTGCAACGGCAAGTCGAATCGACCGAAGCTCCGACACCCTCACCGAGCGACACTTTGCCGATGGAAACCCTGCCGATGGAAACCCTGCCGGCACCCCAGATCTAACCTGCATCCGCCCCGTCGGTGTCCAGGCTTCGCCGCGTCTTCGGCGAGCGACGGACGACGATCGTTCAACGGTGCAACGTGTTGCAACGGTGTGGCATGCAGAGCCAAACGACGGGACTACTTGAGTTGAATGGTGATTCGCTTGATCTGTCCGGTAAACTTGGTTTCCTCGGGGCCGTAGCCGATCCCTTTGGCGACGGGAGTTTGGTTGTCGATTCCCACATCTGCCGTTTCGTCTGCCGAAAAGAGGTTGGGCTGAGTTTTTTCAATACGGCCTTGAGCCACTTGCTGTCCGTCAACGGAAAGGGTCGCGGTGCCTCCCTTACCGTAACCGCCTCCGTCGTAGGCGAATTCGAGTTGTACCGTGGCCTTACCTGGCGGCAGAGAGGTCGGCCCTTCGACGAGGTATCGTTGCATGCCAAGCCAATTGTACTCATACGCCGGCTTGCCCTCGCGCAGATGGAGCGACCATCCGCCGAAGCGGCCTCCCTGGACCAAGATCGCACCTGATGTGCCGTCTTCGGGAATCTCAATTTCAGCAGCGATCGAAAAGGATCGATTCTTGACGTTGATGAAGGTATTTTCGAGCATGCCCTCCATCCCTTCGTAGAGCGTCAATGACGTACGATCACCGAGAACGTCGGGGCGACCGGCGAGGGCGGGGTTGGCGCGTTCGATCGTGCGGTCGTCAATCGGCAAAACATGATGCTTGATCGCCTCGGTCATAAACAGATCTTGCATTTCGGCGAGTTTCTCGGGATGCTCGGCAGCCAAGTCGACCGCGAGGCTGTAGTCCTGATCGACGTGGTAGAGTTCCCACACGTCGCTCGTCAATGGCGGCAGATCGGTCGTCTTCCACGGCGCCCGGTGAATCGTCCGGGCGAGCCATCCGTCACGGTAGATGGCACGATTCCCAAACATCTCAAAGTACTGGGTCGTGTGACGATCGGGAGCGTCTGCCGAATCAAACGTGTACAACAGGCTGGTCCCTTCGATGGGAAGTTGGGGGACCCCGTTGACGACCTCCGGTTCGGGCAACTTACACGCTTCAAGGATGGTCGGAGCGATGTCAATCACGTGCCCGAATTGCGTGCGGATCCCATCACCTTTTTTGATGCCTTGCGGCCAGTGGGCAACCATTCCATTGCGAGTGCCACCGAAGTCGGACGCCACTTGTTTGGTCCATTTGAAAGGAGCATCGAACGAAACCGCCCAACCTGCGGCCATGTGCGGGAACGTTTCTTTGCTTCCCCATTTGTCGAGCAACGGGAGCAGGTCCTTGACCTTCTCCGTGACGCCGTTGAAGTACGTCATTTCGTTGTACATGCCGACCATGCCGCCTTCGGCGCTCGTGCCGTTATCGCCCGCGATGTAAAAGACAAGTGTGTTGTCCATTTCGCCCAAGTCGTCAATGGCTTGGACGAGACGACCGATGTGGTGGTCGGTATGAGCGACAAAGGCGCCAAACACTTCGGCCTGCCGGCGAAACAGCGTTTTGTGATCCTCGGGCAGGGAATCCCAGGCAACGATGTCATCCGGACGAGGCGGCAGCTTGGTTTCGCCGGGGATAATGCCATCGGTCTTTTGTCGTTCGTACGTGGACTGGCGAACGGCATCCCAACCGGAATCGAACTTGCCGTGGAATTTTTCGATCCAATCCTTGGGCACATGGTGCGGCGCGTGGGTCGCACCAGTTGCAAAATACATAAAAAATGGCTTGTCCGGAGTCATCGACTGCTGTGCCTTGACCCAGTTGATGGCTTGGTCGGTCATGTCTTCGGTGAAGTGGTAGCCATCCCGTTTAGGCGGATTCACCTTTTTCACGCCGTCATAGATGAGTGGCGCCCATTGATCCGTTTCGCCACCGATGAAGCCGTAGAACTTGTCAAATCCCTGACGCGTCGGCCAGCGATCGAACGGACCCGAAACGCTGGTCTCCCACGGCGCGGTTTCGTGCCACTTGCCAAACGCAGCGGTACTGAAGCCGTTCAATCGCAGCACCTCGGCAAGTGGTGCAACGCGGTTGGGGATGGAACCGGTGTTGCCCGGAAACGCGGTGGACGTCTCCATGATCGATCCGGCATTGGCCGTATGATGGTTCCTTCCACACTTCAGCGCAACACGAGTCGGCGAGCAAAGCGAAGTGGTGTGAAAGTTGTTGAATCGCAGTCCGGTCTTGGCGAGCCGGTCAAGTGTTGGCGTCGGAATCGGTCCGCCAAAAGTTGATGTGGCCCCGAAACCAAGATCGTCGACCAGAATGATGACAACGTTTGGAGCGTCCTTCGGTGCGGTCACCTCAAATCGGGCCGGTGGCTTGGCGTCGCGCACATCGAGTTCGGTATAGGTCGGACGCAGAGGTTGTGGTATCGGAAGCGTTGTGCGGTTCAACGCATCGCCACGTCCGCCAGTCGCCGAAGTGCCCTGGCCGTACACGCCAGCACTCATCACTCCGGCCAGCAGTACCAAAGGTGTGATGGACAAAACGTGTCCTTTCATCGAGCCGTGCCAGTTCATTGAACAGATCCATTGGTGTTTGTTGACGTCGGTATTCGACAGAAGCCACGAAACGAATCGGCGGGCCCCCGCCAACCTCAGTGGCGAGATATTAGCCTCCGCCCATGACCGGGCCAACCAAAATTGTGTGAAAAGAAATGGAACTTTTGTAAAGAGACCTCCCGTCCGATTGCGTTACAACCCGCGGAATCCTGGACTCTCCCCCCTTCTCGTACTTGATCTTTTGGCAAGACGAGGGAATACCGGAGGGCTCGCGCCCTGCCGCTAAAAAATGCTTCACAGGGTTGCAGCAGTTGGGCCAGGTGATCGGGTGTTGGACGGTCCAGTGGTGCGCCGGGGCGGCGACCGGCTACTGTTTTCACGCCGTCGGCGCAAGTGGACATCACGCGCCAGTCGCTGACGCGTCCCGCTGGTGTGTGTGTTTCGGCGCGTCATCTGGCCTCGATCATTTTCCTCGCATCGCTACAATTGACGCCAGGAACGGCGATTCCACGATAATTGAACCTGCCCCCGAATGGACTGGGTAACAACATGAAGTTGACAGCGGCCGCGACGGACGAATTTGAAACTGGGGATCGCCGGCGGGGTGACACGGTGGAGATGATCGAAAAGGTTCACCTGTTGGACGTCGGAAAACTGGGGGTGCGTGCCGAAGTCGAGGGATCGATGGGCGAAGCGTACGAGGTCCTGCTCGATTTCAGTGAACTCGTCGATTCCTCACTGGGCGTCTCGTGTGACTGCCCAAGGTTCTGCGACGGGTACAATTGCAAACACCTTTGGGCGACGATCGCAAAGTTCGATCTGCTCTACGCCAGCCCCTTCGTGGACATCGACACGCTGGATCTATTCGAGGTCGACGACGTACTGATCGGAGACTCTATGACGTCGAGGATCGCGAGTCGCGTGTCTGGCGCAGCGAGGGGTGCGAAAAAAGCAGCGTCCGATTCGAAACCCCAACCACCGCGCAAACCCCAGCCACCCTCCTGGAAGTCGCAACTGATCGAAATCGCGAGTTCGCTGACCGCGTCGCCCCGTCCATCCCCGTTGGGGTTGCCCAAAGAACATCAGCCCGATTCGATTCAACAAGCCCAACACTGGTTTGTTTTTTCCATCTCCGATCCCGCCAATACCGGCGCGCTGCGCGTCGCCTCGATGCAGAGTTACCGCAAGGCGGACGGCGATTGGAGCCGGCCGACCTCCGTCGAACTGCTGGATTCAGACATCGCCGATCTGAGCGACCCCAAAGAGCGGCACGCGCTGGCCATGCTGGAGCCTGTCAGCGAAACCAACGGCTATCGCTTCTACGGGAATTATCGCCAAGGCCATCGGCTGTTCTCCGTCGAGCCGCTGTTGGTGCGGGAATCACTCGAAGCCTTGCACGACACCGGACGACTGGCCTGGAAACTCGGCGATTCCAAACAACACTTTGAAGACGCCCGCCCGGTCGACCAGCTTTCGGTCGCAACGCCGACGACGCTGCGATTGCGAGTCACACCCGATCCGGAAAAGTCGTCCCAGTTGATCGTCGCGGCGGAACTGCTCGTCCCTGACGCCGGGGTCTGTTCGATCGAGCGACTGATGTGGTCGTCGACGATCGGTTGCGCGCTATTGCAAGTCGACTCGGAACCAACGGACCTGCACGACAACGAGGAGCCGCCAGAGACGCTCCGCACCCGTCTGGTCACGATCGCACCGAACGATTGCCGTCGAATGCGGGCGTGGCAAAAAACGCCTTCGATCCAGGTGCCGCGCACCAGTTTGAAGTCTCTGTTGGTCGAACTGTCCACGCACCACGGCGACGTCGATCTGGAATTGGATGAATCCCTAAAGATTCCCAAACGCATCGACGAACCGTCGGCGCACTGCTTGCTCGATCAGCGAGAACCTAAGACGCCTGACTTCACCGTTTCGATGTCCATCCGGTATCCGAAGCGAGAGTTGGCGTTCGACTCCGCGACGCAGTGGTGGTTCGACGAAGATTCCGGCGCCGTGCAGCTTCGCAACTGGGACGCCGAACGGAACTGGTTGTCAAAGCTGGACCACGACGTGCTGGACTTTTCAATCGATCGCTCTTCGTCCAACGTGCGTCTGGCTCCGGAACGATTCTTGACGGTCGTCGAATCCCTGCGTGCGGCGGGCTGGAACGTGACGGCCAACGGCGCGCCGCTGCGGATCGCATCCGACATTGACATTCAAGTCACCAGCGGTGTCGACTGGTTTGACCTGGACGCGGAAGTGAGCTTCGAGACGGTCAACGCGTCGCTGCCCAAGTTGTTGGAGGCGCTTCAAACGGGTGCATCCACCATCCAACTGGACGACGGCACGGTCGGGATGTTGCCCAAAGACTGGTTGTCCAAGTTCGTCGGGATTCGCGAATCGGGACAAGAACACGACGGTTCGATTCGCTTTCACCGATCCCAAGGCCTGTTGCTGGACCTGTTGCTGGAAGAACAAGGCGGTGTCAAACGCGACCACGACTTTTCGAAGTTCCTGCGGCAAGTGAAATCGTTCGACGGCATCAAGCCGGCCGCCCCGCCGAAGACCTTTGCGGGTGAGTTGCGTGATTATCAACGGACCGGACTGGGATGGTTGCGGTTTCTGCAAAAATTCGGCTTCGGCGGTTGCCTGGCCGACGACATGGGACTGGGGAAAACGATTCAAGTGCTGGCGCTGCTGGAGGCGCGTCGAAAACGGCGTGTGCCCAAGGGACAATCGCGCAATCCGTCGATCGTCGTGGTTCCCAAAAGTCTGGTGTTCAACTGGTTGGACGAAGCATCAAAGTTCACGCCGAAGTTGCGCGTCCGAAATCACACCGGAACCGAACGAAAATCCGATTGGGACGCCATTGCCGAGTCACCCGAATCGATCGACGTCCTGTTGACCACGTACGGCACGATGCGTATCGACGCGCCGCTGTTGGCGCAAATGCAATTCGACTACGCCATTCTGGACGAGGCCCAAGCGATCAAGAACCCGAAAAGTCTGGTCGCCCGAGCGGCCCGATTACTGCCCGCCGAACACCGGTTGGCGATGACGGGGACTCCGATCGAAAACCACTTGGGCGACTTGTGGTCCTTGTTCGATTTTCTGAATCCGGGAATGCTTGCCAACGCCAAGCCCTCGTCGGGTCAGTTGCCTGATCTGGAAGACGAGGCGCAACGACGGCACGTCGAACGTCTGGGCAAGTCGCTGCAACCGTTCATCCTGCGTCGCACCAAGTCGGAAGTCTTGACGGAGTTGCCGGAGAAGGTCGAGCAGACCTTGGCGTGCTCGATCGACAAGAAACAACGAAAGCTATACGACGAACTGCGGGAACATTATCGAATCCACTTGAGCAACAAGGTGAAGGAACTCGGTTTGAAGAAAGCCAAGATCCATGTGCTCGAAGCGTTGTTGCGATTACGCCAAGCCGCGTGCGATCCGCGGTTGATCCATCCCGATTGCGGCGTCCGAGGGGCCAAACTCGAAGAACTGCTCGAACGCCTGGACGAATTGCATCGCGAAGGCCGCAAGGCACTCGTGTTTTCGCAATTCACTTCGCTGCTGGGGCTGTTGAAACAAGATCTGGATCAACGGGGCTGGAACTACGAATACCTGGACGGCAAAACGCGAAAACGCGCCGAGAAGGTGCGGCGATTCCAGAACGATCCCGAATGCCAGTTGTTTTTGATCAGCTTGAAGGCCGGCGGCAACGGTTTGAACCTGACGGCGGCCGAGTACGTGTTCATCTTGGATCCCTGGTGGAACCCGGCCGTGGAGGCCCAGGCGATCGATCGTGCCCATCGCATGGGACAGACCCAGAGTGTGAACGCCTATCGAATGATCTGCAGCGGGACCGTGGAAGAGAAGATCGTCGAATTGCAAAAGTCCAAACGCAACCTGGCCGATGCCATCGTCAGCCAAAACAAATCGCTGATCGGACAGCTGACGGCCCAAGATTTGCAAGACCTGTTGGGATGATCGCAGTCCACCGGATGGTCTGCAGCGAAACCGGTTCAGCTACCGTTGGTGTCCAGCCTCGAGGTGCTCGGCGGGGCCGTTTGGTAACGGTGGGGAGATGGCAGAAAAATGTGGGGCAAAAAAATGGGGCGGGACCGTTGGGAGACGGGCGACAAGAAAATAGGGTGCAGCGGTGGTCCACCCATCCACGATAATTCACTGCCTACTGCCTACTGCCTACTCATTTACAGCATCGATCCTCAAATCGTCGATGCCCTCGTCCCAAACGATGACCTTCTCGTCGCCTTCAACCAAATGCCCGGCAATCGTGTCCATCACGCGACGAGCGAATTCGGGGCTGTCGTTGGGGCCTTGAATGAAACAGGGCCTGCCATCGCGACCGAATTGAAACGTGCGGGTGCACTGCGATTCGTCGACGTCGTGCCAGATGCCACTGATTCGCTCGTAGTCGCGGTGGGGGGCCAGTCCGAACTGTTTCGCCCATTCGACCGAGTCGGTCACCAATTTCTTGCCCACCACGGGATCGCACTTGGCGACGTCCCCCGCCGACCGCAGCCGGCGAAGATGATCTGAAAATTGGCTTGGCGTGACCAAGTTTGCAAACGAGTCTTTGACGCCCATGCAATACATGTCGACCAAGAAACAGGCGAACACCAGCCTTCCATCGGGGATCGGGCGGGTGACCAAGACACCGCCGATGCCAGCGTCCAGGTCCTGTTCCGAGAGGTTGTTGTCAAGAATCGAGCCGGAAACATAGCATTGGCTGATCTTGGATCGTGCAGCGATCGCAATCTGGCCCGCCACGGAACTCATCGCATTTTTCTCCGCCGCCAATCGCTTCCGTTTAGCGATCTCTTTGCTGCGTTTTTTCGCCAGCTTCTTTTGACGACTCTGTTCCGTTTTCGCCATCGTGGTATCTCCGTAGCAGCGGTGGGAATCTTTATGCGGCCGAAGGCACGTCGATCGATTTGGAATTTGACCGTTGCGGTTGTCGGTTTGTCCAGCCCAGTCTCCGGCCTCTTGTCCAGGCCAGTATCCAGGCCTGAGCGAACGCATCGCGGCGACCGAAAGTCCACGCTCCGGGAGGGATTCCAACGACCCGATGGAACTGTCCAGCTGCCACTGTCGTCAAATTGCGTCCTATCTTGTGCATAGAGTGGGTTTCTGTGCGGGGACCGTGAGAGTAGCAGAGTTTTCCAGCCGTTCGTACCGATCCAAGATCGAGCGGTGCTCGCCAGAGGTAAACGAAGCAACGTCGCGGCTGAGATGAGACGGTAATCTCGTGTGAACGGACATTCAGAGACAAAGCATGACCAGTATTTCCATCGACCGTACCGACACGACCGAAATCGACGTCCCGCAATTGCTGTGCGCGGCTCGTCAGGATGCGGCGGGTCCGGATGCCGCCGACGTCGCTGACGCGGAGGCACTCGGGCAATTGTTGCAGCTGTACCGCAATTATCTGACGATTCTGGCGACCACACAACTCGATCGCCGGCTGCGGCGGCGGATGAGTCCGTCCGATCTGGTCCAGGACACCATGCTGGCGGCCCATCGCGATTTCCGGTCCTTTCGAGGGGTCAGCGAGCCGGAGTTGCTGTGTTGGTTAAGACAAATCTTGGTGAACTGTCTGCGTGATGCCGTCGACATGCATTTGAACGCTCAGAAACGCGACATGCGGCGCGAAGTGTCGATTGAACAGGTCGGCGCCACGCTGGACAAAAGTGCCTGTCAGCTGGCCAACGTGCTGGCCGATCGCGGGCCCTCGCCGAGCGAGCCGGCCAGGCGGCGCGAGCGTGCAGTCGAGCTGGCCGATCAACTGGCAAAGCTTCGCCCGGAGTACCGCGACGTGATCGTGCTGCGCAATTTGCAGGGACTCTCGTTCAATGAAATCGCCGACCGACTCGATCGTCGCCCCGGCACGGTTCGCATGCTGTGGTTGCGGGCGATGGACAAGTTCAAACAGACCTACGACCATCCCCAAGCGTAACGACCAAGCGACGTGTTGGACTATTCTTCGATTTCCGATTTAAGCGTCGAACCTGCGGCGACACGGCACCTGTCCAAAGCCCAAAAGGATCGGATGACGTTGTTGCTGGACCGTTACCTGTCGGCATTGGAACAGGGTGTTCCGCCGCAACTGGAGGATCTGGCGGTCGACGATCCGGAACTGATTGATCCGCTGCGTTGTTACATCAACGGGCTGGACGATCTGCACCAGGTCGCGGCCGGATTCGCTCCGCAATCCGATGCCGATCGCAACGACGGTTTCACAGACGAACGTCTGCTGGGCGACTTTCGTTTACTGGAGGAAGTCGGCCGCGGCGGCATGGGAGTGGTCTATCGCGCACGACAGTTGTCGTTGGAGCGGATTGTCGCGATCAAGTTATTGCCGTTTGCCGCCGTCTTGGACGCTCGTCAAATCGCCCGATTCAAGAACGAAGCGCACGCGGCGGCGCAACTGAATCATCCCCACATCGTGCCGGTCTACACCGTCGGCGTTCAGCGTGGCGTCCACTACTACGCGATGCAGTTCATCGAGGGACAATCACTCGATGCGGTGATCGCAAAACAAGCCGACCGTGGGCAGATGCCTGACATTGACGTCACGTTGCAACGAGCGATCGACGTCGCCAATGCACTGCACGCTGCCCACGAGTTTGGCGTCGTGCACCGCGATGTGAAACCGTCCAATTTGATCTTGGACAACGACGATAAAATCTGGGTGACCGATTTCGGATTGGCACGTTGTCAGACCGACGCCAGCATGACGAAGACGGGTGACATCGTCGGAACGATGAAGTACATGAGTCCCGAACAGGCTCGTGGCGAATCGGCAATCATCGACGGACGGACCGACGTCTATTCGTTGGGTGCGACGGTGTACGAGATGCTGTGCTTGCGTCCGGCACATGATGGCAACGACACGCCGGCGGTGCTGCGCCAGATCGGTGAACGCTCGCCCGCCCCGCTGCGGACGATGCGCAACGACATTCCCGGGGACCTGGAAACCGTGGTTGCCAAAGCGATGTCCAAGTCCCGTGACAACCGGTACGAAACCGCATTGCAATTCGCCGAAGACATGCAGCGGGTCTTGCGTGGCGAACCCACCGTCGCACGACCACCGACGATGATCGACCGGTTGTCGCATTGGGCACACGCCCATCGCAACATGGTCGCCACGACGTTTGTGTTTGGACTGTTTTCCGTCCTCGGGCTCTCGATCAGCATCGCGATGGTCGCCGCGGCGAAACAGGAATCCGACGCCAACGCGGTGCTGGCCAAACGCAGCGACGCCCTCGCCCGCGCGACGGTCGATCGCCTGGGCGCGCAAATGGCGGAACTGCTGTCCGAGATCCCAGCGGCCAGTTCCGTCCGCCAACAACTGCTCCGCGAGACGCTGAACTATTACCAGGCGTTCGCCAATCAGGCCGACGACGATGTCAGCTTGACCAAAGACTTGGCAATCACCTACGGAAAGATCGGATCGTTGCAAAATGAAATCGGCTCGCCCATCGAAGCGATCGAGTCATTACAACAGTCGATGCGGTTGTTTCAACAGTTGTCGGTCAGCGACCAAGACAGCCGGTCGATCAATCACCAGCTGGCGACCAGCGAAAACAATTTGGCATTGGCGTTGGAACGCGCCGGCCAATACCGAGACGCCCAACTGCACTACGAATCCGCAATCCAGCGTTGGCAATCGCTTGTCGACGACGCCCCCCAGGACGTGGAAACCCGCGCGGGATTGGCGATGTCGCTCGGCAACTTTGCATTGTTGTTGAGCAAGACCGATCGCCCGGACCAAGCCGAAGCGATGTTTCAACGCAGTTTGATGATTGCTCAAGACGACCCGCAAAACGAGGTGTTGGTCAAGCAACTTGCGTCGACCTACCAAAATCTCAGCGGATTGTTGGCCGAACGCGATCCGCAGCGGGCGGTCGGCTATGCCCGAGCCGCCCTGGAGCATCAGATGCAGGAACTGTCCGACGACCACGCCAGTCCCACGTCAGCCGGCCGCGTCGCGTTGACGATGAACAGTTTGGGTGCGGCCCAATCGGCAAGCGGAAATGTAGACGCCGCGATCGAATCCTACCGCCAGGCCGCTCAGATCCAGCAACAATTGATCGAGCGCTGGCCGGACGAGTTGGCCTACCAACGCGACTTGGCCGTCACGCAAAACAACCTCGGCATGGCGTTGGCCTCACAAGACCAATTCGACGCGGCGAGGCAGGCCTTTGACCATGCATTGACGTACCAAGTCGGCTTGACCGAAGTGTTCGACGATGACGCAGAGCTGCAAAGTACCCTGGGCGGAATCTACAACAACCACGCCTTTGTGTTGGAGCAATTGGGGCGTCCGCATCAAGCACTGAACTCGTATCGACTGGCAGTCGAGCATCAACACTTGGCCCATTTGGCGGCCCCGGAAGTCCCACGCTATCGCGACTACCTGAGCAAGCATTTTTTCAATTGCGGCAGGCTGTTGCGGGGGGGCCGAAACTTCCGCGATGCGATCGAGTTCGCGCTCCGTCGACGCCAATTGTGGCTCGACGACGGTGAACGTCTGGCCGGTGTCGCCGAAGAGTTTTTGACCACCGCGTTGCTGATCGATCGCAAGGGTGCCACGCCGGAGGGCCAGCTGACGACGTCCGATTGTGTCGACTATGCCAACGAGACGCTACGGTTGGCGATCCAGGCAGGCTATCGAGACGACACCGACTTGCTCGATCGTCCAGAGTTCGCGGAATTGCTGCAAAAGCAACCTCTCGACGAAACATGACAAACTAATCTTCAACGCGGTTTCTTGTTCAACCGATCCAGACGCCCCCATGAGACACGACTCCGTGAACCGTTCCCCACGCCCCCGCCGCGACGCCGCCCGTCGAACCATGCGCTTCACGGTCGAAAGACTGGAGTGCCGGACGATGCTGGCCGGTGATGTCGATGGGGGACCTGTGATGGACGTCGAAACGGACGATGCAGTTCGGGTGCCCGCGGCACAGTTTTTTTCGCCGCGAGCCGGGGCGACAGCTTCGCCAACCGCGCCGACAATTCGGCTGGAGTCCATACGGCCGACATCGCCTGATCCCCTGGCTCGAACCGCGAATCGTCACGCGTCCGACGCCTTGGATGATGATCTGCCGCAAGAACCGTCGGACAAAAAACGCAAAACCGGCCTGTCGGTCCCATCGACCGATGACGCGTCACCGTCGGACAAGCCGCCGACGGATGATGAAGGAGGCATGATTGCGGTACGGAGTCCAGTATTGCCCTCCGATCACGCCGACGAACTGGCCGCTTTTGATTTCACCGCCGATTTGGGAATGCAGTTCCTGACCGTCGAATCCGACATGAGCGATGTCCAGCGGACGCCTGCCGATTCGCCGGCAACCCTTCGATCGTCGAATCTGTCGCAATCGGCCGTCACGGCATCGGCGCCGTCGAACACGCAATCTGTGCCCCCGCTGGCGGACAGCCCGATTCGGCCGCTGGTTGAAAACCCGGTGAAGCCGTTGGTCGAAAATCCGGTGCAGCCACCGGCCGCCCCCGGCAATGACGATGGCGGCATGATCCGCGTCTACAGCACCGCGCTTCCCACGATGGGACCGACGGCATTGTCGTCCAAGATTCGAATCGAACTGGCGCCCAGCACGGGGCACTATCGAAACTTTCGAATCGCCGAAACGCCGGGGCTGAATTCAGAGCGCGATTCTGAAAGCTCCGCCACCTTGGTCAGCCGATGGACGCAAGGCGATTCGGTCGACAAGAATCGAATCAAACGGAAATCCATGGGTGTCCTTGGATTTCCCCGTTCCGTCACGAACACGCCATCGGTGGTCTCGGGAAGCGCCCTGTTGAGTGGCGAAATCGCCGGCCGCAGCGAACCGGCAAACGCCGCGCGTTCGCAGTAGTGGTACGTCGACTCTCAAACTGAGTGTGCCGCGGAAAAGGGGTCAGGTACCAAAAATGCGAAGCACCCTACGGGCCATTTGGTTTTTGGTGCCTGACCCCTTTTCCGCTCGCGGCGCGTGATCTTTTCTGGAAAAACGTGCTGGATGCCGTGACACTTGCACCAGTGTTTCCGCCTGGAACCAAATCGGCAGCGTCTTGTTTGGCGTTACCGCATCAGGTCCCAGCGGTATTGGATTGACATCTCATTTGCGTCGATCGGTACCCGCAGCTGCGGCCCCCTACGCCAATGAACGTTTGTCTGATGAATCCCTTGGAATCCGATCCGGTCACAGAACTCTTGTCCAAGCTGTACCTGCCCCGGTGGCAGGCCGCCTATTGGCATCTGCCCACTCGTTGGGGCCTGGAAGTCCCCGCCGGCATCGTCAGCATGTACGTCATCACGCGTGGCGGAGGCTGGTTCGTTCCCGGTGGCAACGGTACCAGCGGCACCATTTCAGGCAACGGCTTGGCAGGCAGGACATCCGACG
The DNA here is from genome assembly GCF_025060895.1 of Stieleria sedimenti. Taxonomy (GTDB): domain Bacteria; phylum Planctomycetota; class Planctomycetia; order Pirellulales; family Pirellulaceae; genus Stieleria; species Stieleria sedimenti. The sequence goes on from NZ_JANZKV010000040.1 coordinate 18,952, forward strand.
CACCGCCCGCCAAACCGATCCGCGTCATCGCCGGTGACCACCTGATTACCACCGATGGCGGTCGACACCAGTTGGTGCGGGAATTCGGCAGCGACACCGAACCCGTCGCCGAACGCCTCTCCGATTGCATCTGGCCGATCTTGCCGGGGCCGCACGATTCGACCACCGTGCTGTACGGACAATTTGAACTGACAGGATTGTCGATCAATCCCTTGGCGATCGGATTACCTCCGCTGATCCACCTCAATCATCGCCGCGACCGTGAATTAAAAACGTGTCTGCCGCTTCTGGATCTGACGCACCAGGTGATCCGCGATGCGGCGCCGGGTTGGCAGTTGACGGTCCGCAAGTTGTCCGAGCTGGTTTTGATACAAACCATTGCGACGCAGCTGCATCGTAACACTCAGTCGGTCGACGAAATGGATCAATCGGGATTGCTGCGGGCGATGACCGACAGCGTCATCGGTCCGGTGCTGAAGACGATGATCGAAACCCCCGAGTCTCCCTGGACCGTCCCCACGATGGCTCAGCGGGCAAGGGTTTCCAAGTCCGCGTTTTCCGACCGATTTCGAAATCTTCTCGGACGCGCGCCGCTGCAATACTTGACCGAGTTGCGGATGCAAAAAGCGCGTCGATTGCTTCGCGAAACCGACGTCGAAATTTCACACATCGCCACCCAAGTCGGCTACGAATCTCCGTCATCGTTCAGCAGCGTGTTCAAACGATGGAACGACTGTTCTCCGGCCGAATTCCGACGCTCACGGTCTCTGGTCACCAACGGGACATCAACACGTCCACTCGATCGGGGCGCAACGGCCCCATCGGCGGATCGATTGTATGATGGATGCGACGGGACGCAGGACCGGCGAGTTCCGACAGGGGTTGTGGGACCGGCTGGCGATCGACCGCCGCGGTGACCGACAATGCGGCGGCATGCTCATCGAAATGCACGTGGCTGACGGTGATCGGTGCCGCACCGGGTTGGCTCACACAGGCCTCCTCTTGGAATCCAATGCTGATCAGATCGCCGCCGCTCGCCTCAACCGGCTCTGCAGTGAACAAGAACGCGGTGATCGTCCCGGCATCCTGATCGATGTTGACGGACATGGAAACTTTCCCGTTCCAAAACTCGCCCGGTTCGACGTTCCATTCTTCGGCGCGGACCACGTTGGGGTCGTATTCGATTCGGATTTCCGCGGCGCGGATGTCATGGGCGTTTTCAACGCGTAGCGGCAAACGAAGCTCGCGCGCCGATTCGTCGAAAGATTGCGTGACGGAAACGGTTGCCAACAATCGCCTGGATTCCAACCGCTCCGCGGCAAGCCTGCGTGTCTGAACTGCCATCCTGGTACCACTGATCGAGAAGCGTGGCGTCCCCACACGGTGCGCCACGATCTGTGCTGTACCGATTGCCGGCCCAATTGAACAAGACCAACCGATGGAGGTTGGTGAAGTGCGCGAGCCACTTGGACGATTGAGCAAGCCGCAATGCCGACGATGCCGCTTCTCCGCTGGCCGCCTACCAAAGCTGCGTCGTCGCGTAGACCTGATCGAGCACCTCGTCTTCGTCCTGGGTTTTGTTTTTAGGCAACACGGCGCTCACGGGGGCGGGCGATGGGAACGTGCCAATGATCGCGTCAGTGGTGGCGGGAACCATCTCTCCCTCGCCGCCTGAAACATTCAATAACAAATCGGATGTCGCTGCAGCAGCGGTTGCCGATTCATTCGCCGCATCCAACGAATTCAGGGACGTCGCGGCGACCGAGGCGGAGGTGATCGTGGGTGCCGTTGCGACGCTTCCGGATTCCGCGTTGTCGTTGGTTCGACCGATTTCGCTGGACCAGGCATCCGAGCCGATCGGCATCACCAGCGTTGTCAGCAGCCGGTTGTACAAGAATGCGGGAAGCAGGCCGAGTTCGGTGAAATTCTGATCCTGCAACGCGTCGCCGGCCGTCAGCGTCGCGGTCAATTCATTGTCCCCGTCATCCAAGTAGGCGACGGGTTGTTGTTGAGTGATCGTATACGTCCCCGCCGGAAGTTCGGTGAACTGGTACCTTCCATCGGCTGCTGTCACGGTCTGCTGCTGCGCGCCGGACGTCGTGTTGACCAACGTGATCGTGACACCCGGGATTGCCTCTCCGGCATCCAAGCTACCGTTGGCATCGGCGTCTGCGAACACGAAACCGGAGATCGTCTCCGAGCCGCTTGCGACAATCGTCAGGGTCCCGTCGGTTTCATCGTCCCCCGCGATCGGTGACGGTGTGACACTGAGCTGGCCTTCGTTTAAAACGACGGAGGTCAGGTCGAGCACGGTCGACGTCCCGACCGTTGCCTCCCCGTCGACGGTGAACCGCAACTCGACCAGGCTTCCCGCGGTCGCGGCTAATTCGGAAGACGACGAGACGAAGATGACAATGGTCCCGGTTGCATCATCGACATTCACGGTCAACTGAGTGTCATTGCCACTGTCCCAGACCGAGCCGGCGGTGACATCGGCTTGGTCCAGATCCAACAGGTCGCTGTTGTAGCTGAGCCGAATCTCGGCACCGCGGACTCCATCGGCGTCATCGATATTGACGGGAACGGAAACGATCGAGGCCGGCGCCGCCGTCAAATCATCGGCAATGTCGACCGCGGCCAGCAACCGACGGGCCGAAAGACTTTCGATCGTCGGGCGTCGTCGTCTGTTTCTGGGCATAAATTTCATGGGGCTATCAGGCGGGGATGCGGGTAGGTGCTCAGGGACTAGGCGGATTCGCAGCCCCTGGTGTCACAGAGATTTCAGAGAAAACCATGCTCGACTCTTCCTAAGTCACCCTCCCTGGCAGGGCGGGTCGGGCGCAGTGAGGGGAGGGTCGAATGGTTGTCCCCAAAAAACTTTCTTTGCGGTGTGACATCCCTGCTGACGAATCCGCCTGACAGGCACGGGCGGATCGTCGGTGTCGGCGAATCCGCCCTTTTAGCAGAACGCCGCATAACGGATTTTTCGACGGCGATTGATCTTCCGCGACGGACTGCCCCACACCGCTTTTTTGCACCGGCATGCCCCGGACAAGGTCACACGTCAACATGCGTCAACACACCAAGGGATTTTTCTCGCGTCTCGCCTCACGCCGCTGGTCCGCCAAGCCTTCCCCAGATCGCTCGCGGAAGCACTTCGGGCGAAGTAGTCGATTGGAAACACTTGAATCACGACGTGTGTTGGCCGCCTCGATCGCTTCGTTTAGCCCCACGTCCAGCGGGTTTGTGGCGGAACTGAGCGAAGAAATTGACACGTCCGTCATCAACCTTTACGACTCCGAAAACGGGCTGGCCGGTGCCGCCGATGTCACGTTGACCGGAGCGACCAGCGGAGACGTTGCGGGGTCGTTGATCATTGATGGAACGTCGCTGACGTTCATCGCCAGCGGTGGACCACTGGCGGCCGACACCTACACCGTGACGCTGCGCAGCGCGACCGACGGGTTCAAGGATCTGGCCGACGGCGAATTATTGGACGGCGACGATGATTCCGTGGCGGGCGGAGATTTTGTGGACACCTTTACGGTTGCCAGCGGACCGGCGCTCGTCGTCAGCTTGCCGGACTTCGTGCGCGGCCCGACGCAAGCGATTCAGGTCCCGGCCGCCGGCAGCGGACAGGACCTGCCGCCGGGATTGCCGATTCAATTGAGCGATGCCGACGGCGTCACGTCGTTGACGTTGACGATCCAATACGATCCGACGTTGCTGGACATCAGTGGCGTTCAATTGGGCAGTGATGCACCGGCAAACAGTCAAGTCGACGTCAATTTGACGGTCCCCGGTGTCGCCACCATTTCCTTTTTCAGCCTCGCTCCCTTGGCCGCCGGCGCCGCCGATCTGGTCGACATCATCGCCACGGTCCCCGAAGACGCTCCGTATGGCACCAGCCAATCGGTCCGCATGACGGCGCTTGACGTCAATGCGGGTGCCATGGATGCGGCCGCGGATGATGCGTTGCATGTCGTAGCGTTCCCCGGCGACGTCAATCAAAACCGACGCTACGACGCCGAAGACGCGCGACTGATCGCCCGGGTCGGTGTGGATCTGGATTCAGGATTCGTATTCACCAACCCGACCGGCACCACCGCGTCGACTCGCTTGTTCCCCAACATTGATCCGGTCCTTTTGGGCGACGTGACCGGTGTCGACGGAGTGAGCCCGTTGGATGCCAGTGATGTGCTACGCCGAGTCGTGGGGCTGTCGACACCGAACATCCCCGACCTTCCCGATGCTCAAGCTCCCACGGGAATCAGTTTGTCATCCGACAGCATCGATGACTCGTCCGCCGTCGGCACGACCGTGGGAACCTTCACGACCTCCGACCCCGATTCCGGTGACACACACACTTACACGCTTGTCAGTGGTACCGGCGACAGCGACAACGCGTCCTTCACCATCAACGGCAACTCGCTCGTCACCGCGCAGACCTTCGATGCCTCTACCCAGAACTCGGTCACGATCCGTGTGCGATCCACCGATTCGACCGGTCGTTTCATCGAACGTGTGCTGACGTTGACCGTCGAGCATGTCAACGTCGCGCCGACGGCACTGGCGATCAGCAGCACAACCGTCGACGAAAATGTTTCCAGTGGAACAGCCGTCGGTACCTTCAGCACCACCGATGCGGACAGTGGTGACACCCACACCTACAGCATCGTTTCCATCGACGGTAGCACCACCAGCACCGCGTTCACCATTTCCGGAAACTCTCTGCTGGTCGCAACGGCGTTGGACTTTGAAACCAAATCCAGCTACAGCGTCGTCGTCCGAAGCACCGATGCGGGTGGATTGTCAGTCGACCAAACGTTTACCATCACCGTTTCGGACGTCAACGAAACACCGACCGCGCTGGCTCTTAGCAATGCCACCGTCGGTGCCGATGCGGCGGTCGGCACAACGGTCGGCACACTTTCCACCACCGATGTCGATTCCGGCGATACGTTCACGTACTCGCTCGTCAGTGGAACCGGAGACGATGACAACGCCTCGTTCTCCATCTCCGGCGACGAACTTCAAACCGCCGCGACGTTGGATTTCAGTTCGCAATCCAGCTATAGCGTGCGGGTGCGGACGACCGATGCCGGCGGTGAATCCTTCGAACAGGTCTTGACGATCACGCAAGGTGATTCGGCACCCTCGGAAGTCACACTCAGCAGCGACACGGTTGTCGAAAACAGCGCGACCGCGACCGTGGTCGGTGACCTGGAAACCACCGATTCCAACCCCAGTGACACGCACACTTACACGTTTGTTTCCGGCGACGGTGACGACGACAACGCATCGTTTACGATCTCGGGCGGTCAACTTCTGACGGCGGAGTCGTTCGATTTTGAGTCGCAAGATTTCTACTCCATCCGCATCCGCAGCACCGATTCGAGTGGCTTGTTTGTCGAGCAGGTGCTGGTGATTTCCATCACCAACGTCAACGAGTCAGCAACCGCGGTTTCACTCAGTCATTCCAGCGTCGCCGACGGTCAACCCAGCGGCACCGTCGTGGGAACGCTCTCCAGCGATGACCCCGACAGCGGCGACACGCCGACGTACACCCTGGTGTCCGGAACCGGCGACGATGACAACGCATCCTTCACGATTTCCGGCGACGAACTGATCACCGCGTTCGCAGCGGACCAAAGCACCAAATCCAGCTACTCGATTCGGGTACAGGTCACCGATGCCGATGGCCTCTCCGTCGAAAACACCTTCACGATCGACATCACCAGCGAAAACGTCGCTCCAACCGCGGTCGCGCTGAGCAATTCGACGATCGCCGAAAACGCTGCCTTGGATTCGGCCATCGGAACATTGACGACCACCGACGCGAACAGCTCGGACGTGTTTGTCTACACCCTCGTCTCCGGCACCGGCGATACCGACAACGCGTCGTTCGCCATCGACGGCGACACGCTGACACTCAATACCACCCTGGATTTCGAATCGCAGTCCAGCTACAGCGTTCGTGTTCGCAGCACCGATCCGTTCGGGTTGTTTGTCGAAGACGTGTTCGCGATCTCGGTGACCGACGTCAATGAAGCGCCAGAGAACCTGAGCCTCAGTTTCGCGTCGGTCGCCGACGGACAACCGACCGACACGGTGATCGGAGACCTGTTCGCCGACGACCCCGACGGCGGTGACACGTTGACGCTGTCGCTCGTTTCAGGTGATGGCGACGCGGATAACGCCGACTTTAAGATCGAGAACAATCAACTCGTGATCACCGAAGCGGTCGACGATGCGATCCAATCCCTGTATTCGCTACGGGTGCGAGCGGAAGACTCCCAAGGGCTGTTCACCGAACAGATCTTCAGCATTGACGTGACCGAAGCCAACGTTGCACCCTCAGCGGTGGCACTGAGCAGCTCGACGCTCAACGACGGCGATCCATCGGGCACCGTCGTCGGAACGTTGACGGCGACCGATTCCAATTCAACCGATGTCCATAGCTTCAGCCTGGTAGCCGGATCAGGCGATACCGATAACGCCTCCTTCACGATCGACGGCGATCAACTGAAGTCCGCGGTGCCCATCGATTCCGGATCGCCCAACTCCTTCAGCATCCGTGTGCTCGCCCAAGATCGCTACGGATTGACTGTCGAACAAACGCTGACGATTACTGTCCAGTCGTCCTAAGGTCCATCGGACGCATAAGTGGCGTAAGCTTCCAGCTTGCGATTCCGACAGCGTAAGCTTCCAGCTTGCGATTCCGACAGCGTAAGCTTCCAGCTTGCGATTCCGACAGCGTAAGCTTCCAGCGGCACTAGAACGAAACCATGGCACCAAAGCTCAGTCCGTGAGCGATGAAGGTATCGGTTTCGTACTCGAACGAAGGGTCAAGCGTTCCCGACGGGACCTCCGGAGGGAACTGCGAGACGTTGCGATCAATCATGTCCGCAACACGCAACGTGTTGGACCAGATGATCACGTTGTAACCGACAGATAATTCGATGTAGCGATCCAAACGCGTCGTGAACATCACACCCAACTCGGGGATCACACTGAATTCCGATTCATCATAGCTGCCGACGTTGGTCGATTGAGCCAGCAGCCCGCCGGTGAAGGTGCTCGATCCCGCGCCGGGAACGGTGTTGGTGGTTTGACCGTTGATCCGCGCTTCGGCCTGATTGACGCCGATGCCGAGTTTTGCCATCGCGTTGAAGGTCGAGGAACTGCGACAGCGGCGCAGGTAATGCAGTCCGATCTGAGCTCCGTGGAATCGGTTTTCGGCCTGAAACTCGTCAAACAGGGTTTGGGTTGTTCCCGAGATGATTTGCCCCTGGGCGGCAGTGAATGCGCCGACTTGGTCGATCCGCAGCGATTCATCGAGGCGCCCATGACGGTAGCCGATCAACAGGTCCAGCTGATCGCACGATGAGGTGCAAAGTCGTTGACGACGCATGGCGTCAAAGGCATATAACTCACTATCGACCTGGACAGAAACGCTGCCGGTCAAGAAGTCCGGATGGGCGATCAGCATTGCGCTTTCGCTGTTCGACCCGTTGTCAAAGACGGGGCGGGCCAACAAGGCGCGGCCGTCGCGAAAACTCTCGCTGTCCTCAAAGACACCCAGGCCGCTCAATTCAAACCCATCGCCGCATGCATTGATGCCCCAACTCAACGTGACACGGGCGCCCGAACGTAATTCGTCTCCGACCCCGGTTCCGCCAAACAAAATCGACGTCCCGGATTGATCCAGACGCCCCGTGTCTTCCGGCGCCGTCCCTGCGGGGCTGGTCGTGACCAAGGCGGGTAGCTCGACCGCATCGAGTGACCACAGCAGGTACTCGGCGTGGATTGAAAATGGTGTTCGACGACGTCTCGTCGCGCCCATGCTGCCACAACCGAGTCCGTCACAGCCCAGGGTGTCACATTGGACGTCGAACGATTCGGCGGGGAAGTACTCGTGCGACACCGTAGCGACCGATGGGCGGTGATGGTTCTGGGGACGAAATTCTCGTTTTCGTCTGGTATCGCCCGTGCCTGTCGAGACGGGTCGCCAGTTCATCAGCGGCGAATCCTGTTCCGACTGCGTCGCGATAGTTGTTTCCGCAGCCGAACGCCCCTCGGCGGCGGGTAGCGAATCGAGGGTGGAAGCGAAAGTGATCCACACTCCGCCAGCCACGGCGGCAGTCCAAGGGTTTCGCAGCAGCGATAGAAACGACATTTTGCAGACTCAGCGTCATCGACGTAGGGAACGAGTTGCACGTACACAACTTCCTCGAATCCACTTATCGGCTACCGGCCACCTAATCGTTAATGCTTGCCTAATCGATAAACTCGATTGTCGGATCCAACCATTGCACGTCAGCAACGTCCAGCGGTCCGCCGCCGCGTCTCCCCCTGCGGGGTCTGTCCCCACCGCGGTCTCAATCACCTGGGGTCTGTCCCCAATCACCTGGGGTCTGTCCCCAATCGCCTCTCTCGGGCGGGCGTTGAAAATAGGACCAATGGGACAGATAGGACCCATACGTCCCCTAGGTCCTATTGGTCCCATTTCCCCGGCTAACTGCTAACTGCTAACTGCTAACTGCCTAGCGCGCACGAAAAAACCCGCT
>NZ_JANZKV010000400.1 GCF_025060895.1 Stieleria sedimenti
CGGCCGAATCGGACCAGCCTCCCGCCGCTCAGCTTGAATTCGCCTGGGCTTGAGAAACTGGCACCGTCTGGCAGGATCCGCTCTAATCAGCTTCGCGGGTGTAATCGTACCCGGAAATTCGGAGTAGAAGATCGGTGAACCGGCGAATGCACACGAGCGACGGAGTCGAGTTGGTCTCTGTGTTTGGGGCTTTCGCCGTCGCCGTGTGATTCGTACCCTTCCCCGACTGAACTACTCACTCTACCTACGATCACACTCAACAAGCATGCTCCAGAAACCCGATCGCAAAACGACAATCGCGGAACGACGAATGGATTTGCGTTACCCTGACTTGGCCGCTGCATGCGAAGACATTTTGCATTTGCGAGAAGGTGGCTACGAATTGGTTGGGAACTGGAACCTCGCTCAAATACTGGATCATCTGAATACGTCCATGCAAATGACGATTAGCGGTGCAGAGTTCACGTTTCCTGCGTTGTTGCGACCAGTGATGAAACTGATGTTCATGCCAACGATGCGGAAGGGCAAACCATCCAAACTTCGTGGCAAGGCACCGCTGCAACTTCAGCCCGCCCTCGATCTCGATGAAGACGCTTGTGCAAACCGATTTTATGCGCTCGCGGAAACCTTAATGGACCCATCTACTCAATTTGTCACGCACTATCCGATGCTGGGTCGACTCAATCGTGAACAATGGCTCTTACTGCAACAATGGCACGCTGCCCATCACTTAAGCTTCGTCGTACCGGACGCCTGACAGGCATTTCCCTCTCCACCCATCACGGACGTTCTGCCAACTAATGGGCAATCGAACGGTAGTCATGGAATCGAGAAATAATCCATACCTCGCGCCGAATCATGCTATCGATGCCGAATCAGGTTCACGCCGAGGTTTGGTGCTCGGGTTGGTTGGGAAGATTCTACTCACTTCTGTCTGGACCATGTCCAGCGAGGCAGGACGATGAATTGCACCAAAGCATGGGAGCCGTCTTGATCTCTTGTGGCCCATCGTATGATCCGCCGGCGCATGACTCCCCTGTGACTCGCGTTGTGTGGTCCGAGGGTATTTTTCTTTGACTCTATGGCGAATCCGACCGAACACACGACGCGGCGATCCTTGGGAGTCGAGCGCCTTGGGATGCTTGAAGTGCACCAATGAGATCAACACGC
>NZ_JANZKV010000401.1 GCF_025060895.1 Stieleria sedimenti
CTACCGCGACAATGATGGGGACAACTGCGGCACCGCAGGTCATGTTTTGATCGAACGCTCCACCCCTATCTCCCTATCTCCCTGTCTCCCTCACTCCATCTTCTCCAAGGGCCCACCCGCGATGCCATCAGGGCCGCGGCGGCGGCGTGACCACGGCGGTGTCGAACAGACTCGGTTCGTTGGATTCTTCTTGTTCCAAGTCATGGGCAAGCTGCTCGGCGATCCGCTTGAAGATCGATGCCGAAGCACTGGGCAGTTCTCCCAGAGCCTGATGCGTCTCCTGCATGTGTCGGCCGAGTTGTTGCTTACTGAATTCGCCGGGGTCGATCCGCAGAAACGTGCCGGTGGAGCTGGGGGCTTTGGAAAGCAGCGTCAGATATTTGTCGAGAGAGGTCGCGGTCAGCAACCTGGTCCGTGCCGCTTCATCGGCGGCGACGTGAAATCGTTTCTTCGTCCCCAGGCGTTGAAGCTTGAGCAAGCAACCCAAGAAGGTGCTGTCCAGGTATTCGCACCCCAGCAAGTCGACGGTCACCGTGGCAGCGGGATCTTCGACTAGGCATCCCTTGACGAATTCCGCAAACGCCGGGCTGTGGGTCGCCGTCCCCTTTCCCTGAACACGGACCAGAAAACCATTTCTGGTTCGGGAGACACACAGATCGCAGCGCAACGTCATCGGACCCACCTCCGCCAAGGAATCTCAATCGCTCCAGCACAACGAAAGCCTAACAGAGTTTTTTGATCGCAGCAAATTTTGTGAACGGGTGGCGCCACCCGACGAAAATTGCATCGAACGGCTCGTCCACGGCGGCGATCCGCGGGCCACCTCCCTGGCGGTGTTGGCTATGATAGGCCGGAGCGATACCGCCATTTCACCGCAAGGCAGTATGAATGTTGATCGTCTATCTGTTGTGTTTCTGCTTGGTCTCTCTGGCCGCGTCTTGCGCTCTGCCTGCGGAGGTGCGGTCGTTGATCATCGACAACTGTCGGAATTCGCGTGGACGTTTGAAACCACGCTACGTAGCGCGCGAGATGCTTGCCGTCGCCAGGTTTTACGCCCAGATGCTGTTTGCCGCGTCACTGGTCGCTTGCGTCGTCCTGATCGCCGCGGTGTGGATCGACGATTACATCAAGTTGGAGCTCATCGCCGAGGCGCTGGAAAAATTCGAGCCGGACGCTGCGGCATGGGAGGAGAATTTGAAGGCGGGCCCGAATAGCGTCAGCTCGCAATTCACTCAACACCATATGATGCAAGGTGGAACGCAAGCCGGCGCCAAAACACTGATGTGGACGTTGTGGAGACTGGTCCCGGTGGCGACCGTGCTGGTTTTCGCCGGGATGCTGCTTTATCTGCGATTGATGTCGCAAAGTTTTCATCGCGCGCTTCGAGACCTGGTGCGCGAAGAATCGGCGCGAGACTTGAGGCGAATCCGACGTCGCTATTTGCAGAACACGGCTCAGTCGCAGCGACCCGGTTGACGCAGCGACCCGGGCGCGGGACGTCGATCGTCGAAGTGGCGGAGTTGATCGTAGCGGAAGTCGTCAAGACTTTCGCGAGCCGCCGGCC
>NZ_JANZKV010000402.1 GCF_025060895.1 Stieleria sedimenti
GTTTCCTCGGGCGCTTACGTTTGTGATGACCTGAGTCTGATGGTCGAATCGAATCTCCAGATACTGCGGAACGGTTGAAACTCCGCTCTTAAGAAACTTTGGCAGGAAGAACCACGCCATGAACACAAGCGCAACCACACACACAACTTCCCAGACCATCACGCAAAGCCCATCAGTGAATGCCGCCCCATTGAGACCGACCATTTGTTCGGTCGACAGATTCGTCAGTAGCAACGAACCAGCAATTAACGGGAACGTCAGCGAGCGGCCGCCCAGAAAGTAGCCGCCCGTACTTTGGTGATCATCATTCCTCGTGAAACGCCACGTCAGGAATGCAACGAGCCCAGTGAAAAACAGAAAGGATACTATTGTGATTACAAGCTCCACTAAACAGTCTCCATTCGTTGCCCAGCAACATCCGGCGTCTCCAAACGATGCATTTCCTGCACGGGCAATTCGATACCGCCGTCGATTAGGATCGAACTGCCGGTCATATAATCACTGGCAGGGTCGCACATAAACACGACACCACGTGCGATTTCTTCCGGTTTGCCGAGCCGTCCCCAAGGCAACTCCGCGCCTTTTTCGGCCAGCTTCTCTTCGCTGAAAAACTTGCGTTTGCCCGGCGTGTCAATCCATCCGGGGTGCATCGTGTTGACGCGAATTCGCTTGTTGCACAATTCCGTGGCCGCCGTCTTGGCCATCTGATCGATGGCCGCTTTGGACATGTTGTAAGCCATCGCGCCAGGAATCGGTCGCCACCAACCGTTGTTCCGAGCGCAGTCATCGCGAACTTGGACGCGTTGTAAGCAACACCGCCCAGCGGAATCGCACGCCTGCCAGCAACCGACGAGATATTGACGATCGTTCCGCCCCCTTGCTCTCGCATCTGCGGGATCACGGCTTGAATGCAGTTGAACGCGCCCGTTGCATTGACACGCAGGATTCGCTTCCACTCGTCGATTGAAACCTCGGAAGCCACTCGATCGACCGTGTTCGTACCTGCCGAGTTCACTAGCACATCGATGCGACCGCATTCCTGAATAATGGACGCAATTAACTCATCGACTGAAACGCGATCGCCAACATCAAATGGGCAAACGCGGACAGATTCTGCTGAGATTGCGGCGGTCGAACGCAGAGCTGCTTCGCGCCGCCCTACCGCGAAGACCAAATAGCCCTGTGCGACCAAAGACGAGGTAATCGCGGCACCGATCCCAGATCCAGCGCCAGTAACAATGGCAGTTGTGCGAACGTTATTCATGGATAGTACAAGCAAGAGACTCTTCGTCAGTCTCTCAATCATACTGCCGGGCCTTCACGGCACCATGAAGCACAGCGTCCATATCCTAAAATATTTTGTCACGCTCGTGAGGGTGCTCGGCTATGCTTTGGATCTTGCTCGAAACTCGCCGGTGGTAACGCCGGAAACTCGTTTGAAGACCGTGTGGGTGCATTCCCATTTAGTT
>NZ_JANZKV010000403.1 GCF_025060895.1 Stieleria sedimenti
GGGCGGCTAAAGCCTGCACATCAACACTCTTGACGCACCGCTAGCGCCATTCCATCGCGGTGTAATCGCGAGACGTCGGACCGTTGTAGATCTGCCGCGGTCGATAGATTCGACTGTTGCCGTCTCGGACTTCTTTCCAGTGCGCGATCCAGCCCGGCATCCGGCCGATGGCAAACATCACCGTGTACATGTCCACCGGGATGCCGATCGCTCGCAGCAAGATCCCTGAATAGAAGTCGACGTTTGGATACAGATTGCGGCTGACGAAATAATCATCGCTCAGGGCGATCTCTTCTAACTCTCTGGCGATTTCCAGCAGTGGATCGTTGCGTCCCAGTTTGCCCAGCACCTTGGGGACGTGGCGGCGAAGAATCTCGGCGCGAGGGTCATAACTTCGATAGACGCCGTGGCCGAAACCGTACAGCTTTTCCTTCTTCAGTTTGACACGCTCAATCAGTTCTTTGACGCTCATGCCGGAGTTCTTGATCCGTTGCAGTTGGTCCATCACGGCGACGTTGGCCCCGCCGTGCAATGGTCCCCACAGGGCGCAAACACCGGCCGAACACGACGCAAACAAATTGGCCCCCGACGATCCCACCATCCGGACGGTCGAAGTGGAGCAATTCTGCTCGTGGTCGGCATGCAAGATCAGGAACAATGTCAGCGCGCGAACGACATCCGAATCGGGTTCGTACGTGCGGTTGGGCGTGGAGAACATCAGGTGCAGAAAGTTGCGGCAGTAGCTCAGTTCCGGATGCGGATAGACGAGTGGTTGCCCGGTCGAGGTTCGGTAAGCGTAAGCGGCGACGGTGCGAATCTTGGAGATCAATCTGGCCGCGGCGTTTTCAAAGGAGGCCTCATCTTCCATCTCCATCACGTCGACGTTGTAGCACGACAACGTGTTGATCATCGATGACAAGATCGCCATCGGATGGCCGTGGGTCGGGTAACCCAGAAACGAGTTCCGCATCCCTTCATGAATCATCTCATGCTCGGTCAGCAGTCGCCGAAAATGCGACAAGTGTTCCGCCGTGGGGAGTTCCCCGTAG
>NZ_JANZKV010000404.1 GCF_025060895.1 Stieleria sedimenti
GGTTTTGGCACTTTCGTAGATCGCGCAAATCACTTCGACGCTGCGTCGACCTTCGTGGCCGTTGATCAACGACGGGCGGCCTTCGTTGATGGCTTTGATGGTTTCTTCAAAGATCTTCGTGTGGCCGTCGTGGCTGATCGCGGACGGGTCGGACGCACCGCCACCGGTATCGGTCTTGCCGACCATTTCGGCGCGAATTTTTTCGTCGGCCGGAGTTTCGTTGGCGAACTCCCAGGCCTTGATGTCTTCTTCTTCCAGGATCGCGCTGCCTTCGCTACCGCTGATTTCGATGCGTTTGAGGGCTCCCGGGTAGGCCGTCGTCGTGGCTTCGATGACCCCCAGCGCGCCGCTTTCGAATTGCAGCGTGGCGACGGCGACATCTTCGACTTCGATGCGTTCGTGGGTCAGCGTCGACGTCATGGCGCTGATGCGTTTGACCGGCCCCATCAGCCACAGCAGTAAATCGACGCTGTGAATCGCCTGATTCATCAACGCTCCGCCGCCGTCCAGCTTCCAGGTCCCGCGCCATTCGCCGCTGTCGTAGTACGCTTGGCTGCGATACCACTTGACGTAGGCGTCTCCCATCGTGACTTTTCCGAACCGCCCCGAATCGACGGCTTCCTTCATCAATCGACTGGACTCGTGGAACCGACTTTGGAAGGCCACGCTCAGTTGGACGCCGGCCTCCTCACAGGCCTGGATGATTTGATCGCAACGCTCGGTCGTGATCTCAAGGGGTTTTTCGACGATCACGTGCTTGCCGGCTTTCGCGGCGGCGACGGCGGGATCCAAGTGCAACCCGCTCGGCGTGCAGATCGACACGGCTTGGACCTCCGGGTCGGCCAGCATTTCCTCCAGCGAGCTGAATCCGCGGCAGTTGTGCTCGGCGGCAAACGGTTCGTACTCCTCCTTGCGGCGGCTGCAGGCACCGACCAGGTGGGCGCCTTCGGCATCGGCGATGGCCCGTGCGTGGAAATTTGCGATCATGCCGCAGCCGACGATTCCGATTCCGATACTCATTTAGCGTCCTCTCCCGGTGAATGGATTCAGGTTTTCAGCCCAGTCAATTTTCAGCCCAGATTGTCACTTCAAACGCGTGCCCTGTGAACCGCCCCGCGGAATGGCGGTCCCGATCTTTTCCGCGACGCCCCAAGTGCTCTGTTTCGTGAGCCGACGGTGCTACGGGCTGTCACTTGCAGAGCGACGGAATTTCCAGTGTGCCCACAGATGG
>NZ_JANZKV010000041.1 GCF_025060895.1 Stieleria sedimenti
ACAAGGACAAGCAACCGTGATGTCACACAAAAAACGAACCTGCAAACTCACCAAGCGGCTCGCCGAAGACATGTTGATCCGCAACATGGCCGAAGCAACCATCGACGCCTACACCTACCACGTTCGGAAATTCGCCGACTTTATCGAAAAACCGCTCGGCCAGGCAACCTGCGAAGACGTTAGAACCTTCCAACTCCATCTGATCCAAGAACGAAAGCTTGCCTACGGTTCGTTCAACCAAGCCGTTTGTGCTTTACGGTTTTACTATCGCCACACCCAGCCCATGCCCTGGCCGGTCACGATGGTTCCCTTCGGCAAACGGCCCAAGAAGCTACCTACCGTGCTCGGCCGACAAGAAGTCGACCAGCTGATTCAATGCACGGCCAATCTGAAACACCGAACCTTTCTGATGACGCTCTACTCCGCAGGGCTGCGGTTCTCCGAAGCGGCCAACTTGAGGATCCACGACATCGACTCCAAACGGATGATGATCCGAGTCGCCAACGGCAAGGGCAACAAGGAACGGTTGGTGCCACTCTCACCGAGACTCTTGAAAGAGCTCAGGATCTACTGGCGCAAGTACAAGCCGACCGACTTCCTGTTTCCAGGCAAGAAACCGGGGAAGCCCTACGCCGACACCACGATTCGCAAAGCGATGAAGGACGCCGGAGTGAAAGCGGGGATCAAACGCAGGATTTATCCGCATGTCCTGAGGCACTCCTACGCGACGGGACTTCTCGAAGCCGGGGTGGACTTGTTGACGATCAGCAAGCTGCTCGGCCACGCGAGCTTCATCACGACGATGGTTTATCTGCATTGCCGTCGGGAGCACCTGCACAGTGTCCCGAGCCCGCTCGATTGGCTGCCGGTGAAGCAGTTGCCGACGTACACGCCGCCGCAGGAGAACGGCGAAGCGAGCAGTCAAGAAAACGATTCAGACAAGAAAAGCTAACCGTCCACCAACTCCTTCGTCGCGGTGCCGAACGTTACGTCAACGAGCACCGCGACGGTGCAGCGACGATGACGGTCCAAAGTGTCTTGGCCAAAACGACTCTGTGTCGTACGTCTGCACTTGGTGGTCGTTGGTACCAGTGTGATGATTGTGATCGGCTTACGAAACGACACAACTCGTGTGGTGATCGTCACTGCCCGCAATGCAGCGGAGGAAAACGACAGACGTTTTCGGATCGTGCTTCGAAGCTGATC